>JAOZJV010000884.1 GCA_029935695.1 Candidatus Krumholzibacteriia bacterium
CATATACATGGTCCCCAACGGCCTTAAGAGAAATGGCCCTTCTTCCACCCGTAGCCGATCGATCCCTCCATTGAAACCGTTTGCTACCTGCACCAGACTCAGCAAAAAGCCCAAAGTCTCGAGATCCTATCCACATTTCACCTGTATTTGAAAACTCGAAATCGAAGGCATACATAAGGTTAATTCCGCGTGACTCCCAACCTCCTGCATCAGAGCCTTCACAGTTCCACTGTTCCCAAGTTTCGCCACCGTTTACTGTCCCAACGGGAAGATGATAGTTCATTGCGAACATATAATCTTGGTTTTGAGGATAGAATATTAGGGGTGTAGTTGAATGAATAGAGTAATTTTTCAACCATCCAACTGGGTCTAACGATTGAGGAAGAGGCAAGTTTGGTGATGCAGTGAAATCCACATATTGATAGTCGACAAGATCATTCACAGAATTTGATCTCAACAAAAAATGAATCCATGATGGGCTTTCAGCTCCCGAATTTGGCCCAAATCGAAAATAACCATCCTGGCTCCCTGTTCTTACGCCAACAAAAATCTGATCATCAATATGGCTAGCACCCGGAATTACTGACAGAGTACCTAACAATCTTGAATCGTCTTCAAGAAAGTCCCTAAGAGTAAAGTCTGAGTGGGGATAAATATTCTCCATCAACTGTTCTTCGCCAACCAACTTAAATTCATCCAAAGGGTCACTTAAATCCAACTCATAAATACCCCCGATTGTTCCTTCGGAATTTTTTGAGATACAGTACAAATAATTATTGCTTCCACCAGCAACTCCAGTTGGATAGTCCGACCAAGGTTCAACAAGTGTGGGCATGGCCTTACTTCCAGAAATAAATATCTCTTCCCAGGCCCCCGTGCTTTGGTTTTTCTTGAAGATACCATCACAGGAAGCAAAAACAATATCATCAGGATAGCCATCAGTTCGTTCAATGACCGCTACCTGTTTCACCATCTTTTTGTCAAAGGAGTTCGTATCAAATCCCCAATCCGAGCTCTCATCAGAAACATCCAAAGTCCAGATCGAATAGCCGCCACCCGGATGTTGTGGATAAATTTGGTATGTTTCACAAGCATCATTAAGTAGCCTCGTGCTTCCCGTGCCAGCATAAAGAATTCCTGTGTCCTGGCAAAATGCAAATGACGAAAAGGGGATTCCATTCCCCTGAGTTCCAACATCATTTCCACCTTCATACCAATAATCGTCGCTAAGTTCGTAATCGGTCATAAGTGTCCACGAGCTTGAACCTTTTTCTCTAAAGAAAACACCGCCTGCTGTTCCAGCGTAAACCCCCTTTCTGCTTTCTGGAACATTGTGGAAATCTCCCAGCACAAGAAGTGCCATTATATAAAAAGATTCATTGCAATCATCATTTTGAAGTCCC
>JAOZJV010000009.1 GCA_029935695.1 Candidatus Krumholzibacteriia bacterium
GTGGCCCTCATCGCCCCCACCAAGGCCACCTACGGCCTGGCCGACTCCTACCTTAAGTTCCTCCTGGAAGACCAAACCAACTTCTCCCTTTTCCGCACCCTGAACAACGGTGAAGCATGGCTGCAAACCTGCGCCGAAGAAAAAGAAGCCGCTGAATAATCCATCAAAACGGTTGATCAAGCGCCTCACAAATAAACTCCACCAATGATCCACCTGTCTTGCACAGGGCTGAAAATTCTGCCATGAATTCGGGCCCCGTCACTTGCTTTTGGGTCAGGGGCGCCAAAGCTGTGAAGTCTTTCAGCTTAAGAATATCCACCAATTCGTGGTTGGCATCATAACCCCTGGGAGGCCTTTTCAAACTGTTGCCGGTGACGGTGAAATTCTTGGTGAAAGCCACTCCTTCGACAGCCTTTTTCCACCGCTCCGGGTCAGCCACAATTTTATCCCTGATGAGTTTCAAGGTGGGATTATCCGGACGCCACAACCCCACACCCACAAAGCTGGCCCCGGGTTCCATGTGCAGATAAAAACCGGGAGTGTAGGCGCTTTTTCCGGCTTCATGACGGAAATGCAAACCAGCGTGGGTTTTGTAGGGAAGTTTGTTTTTGGAAAAACGAACGTCCCGATAAATCCGGAACAGGGAACCACCGTTGGCTCGAGGATCGGCTCTGAAGTGAGGACTGATCCGGTGCAGGTGGGCTCCAAAATCCATGATGAAGGCCAGAGCGGGATCTTTCAAATCGGATTCGTAACGGCCTTTGTTTTCTTTGAACCAATCTCGGTTGTTGTTGGCTGTCAGGTCTTTGAGATATTTGAAGATTGCGGGTTTGAAGCGGGCAGCAGCCAAGGGGAACCTCCGTTGAGTAATATTGTTGATTGTTCTTATCAGGATATACAAAGCCATCGGTAAAAGCTATGATTCCCTGACGACTCACCACCTGTTTTCTGGAGGAAAACCATGCCTCGATCCATCGCCAGCGTCTTGCTGTGTTTGCTAATTTTTTCTGGCTGTCGTAACGGTGAAAACATTCAGCCCATCAGCGGTGGCAAGGCGGGCGATGCAGCTCTGTCTGTCAATAAACTGGCTGTGGACCTGTACCGGCAGCTGGCCTCTGAAGAGGGCAACCTTTTCTTCTCACCTGCCAGCATTTCCACCGCCCTGGCCATGACCTGGGTGGGAGCCGCAGGCGAGACAGCTGAAGAAACCGGCACCGTTTTGCATTTGGATACTGACCAGGGAAAAGTATTGGCCGACTACTCTCAACTGCTGAAAGGCCTCGCCGGCAGTGATTCCACTTACACTCTTAATGTGGCTAATCGCCTTTGGGGTCAGAAGGATTATTCCTTCAATTCCAGCTATACATCCTCCATCCAAAATTACTTTGGCGGCGGATTTGAAGCAGTTGACTTCAAGAACAAACCAGATGTAGAACGGCAGGCCATCAACCAGTGGGTTGCTGATCAAACGGAAAATAAAATCCAGAATCTGCTGCCCAACGGCACGGTCAAAACCGATACACGCCTGGTCCTGACCAACGCCGTCTATTTTATGGGCAACTGGGTGTTTCAATTTCCTGAAAAACTAACCAGAGATAGTGATTTCCATACTGCCAATGGAACCACCGTGCAAACACCCACCATGAGGCTGGAAAAATCACTGCCCTATTTTACCGACGACTCCCTGGCCATGGTCGCTCTGCCGTACAAGGGGGATGATCTGGAATTTCTGGTGATTTTGCCTCATGAGTTGGACGGCTTGTCCAAGATCGAAACAGACCTTGGCGCAGCTTCTCTCCAATCAAACATCGAAGCCATGAAAACCCGAAAAATGGACGTGCGGTTGCCGCGGCTGAATCTAGCCCAGAGCTTCAACATGAACAGCATTCTCCAGCAGCTGGGGATGAAAGAGGCCTTTTCTCCAAGTGGTGCCGACTTTTCGGGAATGAGTGACAAGGGTGGGCTTTTCATCTCCTCGGTGGTGCACAAGTCCTTCCTTCAGCTGGATGAAAAAGGGACCGAAGCAGCGGCTGCCACCGGAGTCTCCATTGCGGTGACCAGCATGCCTTCGCCTTCTGATTTGCCCACCAAATTTGTTGCCGACCATCCTTTCCTCTTTTTGATTCGGCAAAAGGATACTGGGGTTATTCTCTTTATGGGGCGGTTTGAGAATCCATAAACAAAAATCGGTAGCCAAACCTCTCTGGGGTGGGGGATTCTTTGTTACCGCAAGATATATAATGACATAGCATTAGCGGGTAGTTATCCAGGGGGTTAGTGAGCTAATTTACCCGGGCTTACAGGGGTATTAAAACCCCGCGGGAATGCTACAACCGAAAACTGAAGTATTTAGATCTCACTTGAATGCAGGGCCAGTTTCTTCACCTCTTGGCCGTTTTGTGCCCACGTAAAAACCAAAAAATCAGGCACAAAATTGGAGCTCTGTCACTTTTAAGTCCGATCTTCCTGTTGTCGCCTGGGCTTAAATGACGTACACTGTAGCCTTCAAGCCCGAAATATCAGTTGGCAAATACTGCAGATCATCAACTTTTCCTTGGGAGCACACCATGTTCGTTGGTCGAGGGCAACAACTTCGGGACCTGAAAAACCTGATGCGCAAGCAGAGCCCATCTTTGGTCACTTGCCGGGGTAGACGGCGGATCGGCAAAAGTACCTTGATCCGTGAATTTGGCCGAACTGTCCCCAGGTTTCTGGAATTCGAAGGTTTAGCACCACGGCCGGGCCTGAAAAATTCCGATCAACTCGCTGTATTCAGCAGTCAATTGGCCCAGCAGACTACCCTACCCCGCGTGACCCTTGATGGATGGCCACAAGCCTTCCAATTGCTTGCCAGCACTTTGACCGACCAGTGGACTGTCATTTTGCTTGATGAGATATCCTGGCTTGGTGGGTACGATCCGGATTTTTCGGGACATCTCAAGGTTGCCTGGGATGGAATGAACGCACAAAATTCCAAACTCATCCTGGTCGTATGCGGTTCCATCTCCGCCTGGATTGAGAAGAACATTCTGCAAAATACCGGTTTTGTCGGCAGGACTTCCTGGGATATGGTCCTGGATGAACTCCCGCTCCCAAGTTGCGAACTCTTTTGGGGAAAGAATCACAAACGGATTGATGCTGCCGAGAAGTTGACACTGCTTTCGGTGACCGGCGGTGTGCCAAAATATCTTGAGGAAATCAACCCAGTTCTTAGTGCCGACGAGAATCTTCAGCGTCTTTGTTTTCGTCCCGAGGGAGTTCTGTTTCGCGAGTTCGACCAGATTTTCAGCGACATTTTTGGTAAACGTTCCA
This sequence comes from Candidatus Krumholzibacteriia bacterium, assembly GCA_029935695.1. Lineage (GTDB taxonomy): Bacteria > Krumholzibacteriota > Krumholzibacteriia > LZORAL124-64-63 > LZORAL124-64-63 > LZORAL124-64-63. The sequence continues at coordinate 3,313 of JAOZJV010000009.1, forward strand.
TCACTTACAGGGCGATCCTGAACAACTTGACTTCGGGTAGTCGTTCTTTTTCCGAAATATGCCTTGCACTGGACAAAACCCCCAGTGGTCATATGACGGCTTACCTGAAGGATCTTTTGCTGGCTGGATTCATTGCCCGGGACCGAACCTTCGACCCCAAGACGAGTCGAATTACCCACACTGAAAAATACAGGCTCAAGGATAATTACTCCCGGTTTTTCCTGAAATACGTCGAACCGAATCGGGATAGGATTGAAAAAAACCTAATGCGAGATCTCGCCCCGGCTCAGTTGCCAAGCTGGGATACCTTGCTCGGGCTACAGTTTGAAAATATCATTCTTAACAATATTGATACGCTCACTACGTTGATGGGCATTGGCAGGACACCTGTCCTTTCGGCTTCTCCTTTCTTCCAGAAACAGACCGCCCGCCGAAAAGGCTGCCAGATTGATCTACTGATTGTGACCAAGCACTCTGTCTATATTGTAGAGATCAAACGCCGGGTAAAAATCGGTATGGAAGTTGTTAACGAGGTCCAGGAAAAGACCCGACGAATTTCAGCCGGAGCAGGTAGATCCATTCGCACTGTGCTGGTTTATCAGGGGGAATTAACCTCCGGCTTGGAGAATGAGGGGTTCTTTGATTTCACCATTCCCTTTGTTGCATTTCTGAGTGATTCCCTTTGAACACCCAGTAGGCCGCCAAAACTCCCTGGGTTCGGCTCGGGCCTGCAACTGCAAGCAACTGTTGTAATTAGTGTTACAGGGGAGTAAGGAGGGGTGTTGCGGCCCTGGAAGGGGGACTTTATCCTCCCTTTAGAAACATGCCCGGCCCGTTGTTGGCCATATTTCTTGTGACAGCACCGCTATTGAGGCCCGTGAAAAACCAGAAAAGAAATCGCCTTCCCTGACCTCCACCAAACCAAAACGTAAACGTGGGCGCCCTAAAAAAGGGGAAGTTCGTCCGCCTGTACCTTTGACACGCATCGAGCGTCAGGCTGAGGGGATGCCCCTTTCAGAAATGCTTGATGATCTTCCGTCATCGTGCAACCTCAGCTTCATTGCATGACAGCCAGGAGGCGATACCAATCGGCCGTCAACACCATAGACTTCCAAATAGCAATTTATGGACTTAGGGCGTATTGTACGGTTTGAATATAACAAGCAACTCAAACGGAGGATTTCATGGATAACCAATTTGACAAACCGGCAGCCGACACCGGCAGCACACCTTATCACACTCGCAGAATTGTCTTCATTGCTTTGGTGGCCTTGTCGGTCATCGGTATCGGAGTGATGAATTTTTCCAACCAATTCGCTCTGTGGTACTGGCTCTGCATGGCCCCCATTTTTGCCGGCACCAGCCTGGCCCTGACCTGGAAAACCGCTTACAAACACGATGCTTCTGCCGGTGAGCACATTCGCCGTCAGGTTTTTCACTGGCTTGTTCTGGTTGTAGGCCTGCTCCTTGTTTTCCTGTTGCAGAAATACGGCAGCCTGGACCCAGGATCCACCGGATTGCTGGCCCTGTTGCTGCTGGCTATGTCCTGCCTCTATGCTGGTGTGCATTTTGAATGGCGGCTGGGCGTTCTGGGTGGAATCCTCACCCTGACCTTTATTGCCGGAATTTTTGTGGAGAGCTTTTTCTGGGTCTTGCTTGTTCCCGCCATCATTGGCGTTGTTCTCATGGCCAAAGGGCGTGGTTACGACAAGGTTTAAGCCCTGTTATATTAGCAATGCATCTTTAAGCCCGCCAACCTCTTGGCGGGCTTTTTATTTATCCCTTGCGGAATTCAAACAGTTGTTTAATATTATTGTTTAAAGCTAACGTTGTAAGCAGTCGATTCAATTGATCGTTCCAATCATCCACCGCTTCCCCGAAAGGAAGCCCCGTGTCAGAAGAAAAACACGAAACCAAGGAAAAACTGCTGGATGCCGCAGAATCATTGTTCGCCAGCAAAGGCTTCGATGATGTGTCCGTCCGGGAGCTGGCCGCCGCCGCCCATGTGAACGTGGCCGCGGTGAACTACCATTTCCAAGGCAAGGAAAACCTGTTTCATCAGGTCATTATGCGGCGGTTCGTTGTCCAGCGTGACCGCAGCCTCGAAGCCCTGGAAGAAGTGCTTGGCAACACCAGAGAAAAGCCCGGAGTGGCCTCGGTGATCAAAGCTCTGGTGGAAGAATATTTGAAAGGAACCCTCGGCTCTCCGGGTGGCAGTTCTTTCATGATGCTGCTGGCCCGTGAAATGCATTCCCGGCACAGCCACAGCAGCTCAGCCTTTTTCAAGGAAATGGTCATGCCCATTTTCCGGGCCTATTCCACGGCCCTGATGGATGTGCGGCCCTGCCTGCAGCAGGATCAGATCAACTGGGTCATGGCCAGCATCATCGGACAAATCCATCACTTCGTGGCCCGCTGGCACAAGAAAACATCCTTCGATGAAGAAAGTGATGAAGTGCAGATCTTGATCAGTGTATTTCCGGCCCTGGGCCAGCCCATCGAAGAATACATCCGGTTGGTGACCGACCACATCACCGCCTTCTCCACCGCGGCCATCGATTCCCTGTATCCGGAGGTAACGCCATGATCTTGAAATTGATCAGCTTCGTGCTGCTGATGGCAGCCCTGGCCGGATGCGCCGTGGGACCCGATTACGTTCGGCCGGAACTTGAAACAGAAGTTCCCGCTGACTGGACCCCCCGTCCCACCATGGCCGAGACTTTGGCCGACACCAGTGGATCGCCCATGACCCGCTGGTGGGAATCTTTCGGCGATACCACCCTCAACACCCTGGTGGAAACAGCCCTCGTCCACAACAACGACCTGGCCGCTGCCGCCGGTCGGGTTCTCGAAGCCGAAGCCCTGCTCGGTGGAGCCAAGTCCAAACAATATCCTTCGGTGGAAATTGGCGGCACCGCTGCCCGCAGCAAGAGTTCGGAAGTGGGCGGAGCTTCCTTCATGCCCCTGTACAACAACTCTTTCTCCGCCAATGCCACCCTGCGCTACGAAGCCGACCTGTGGGGACGCCTGGCCCGTGGCAAGGAAGCCGCCCTGGCTTCTCTGCTGGCCAGCCAGCAGGACCGCCGGGCCCTGGCCCAGAGTCTCATCGCCGGTGTAGTCAGAACCTGGCTGCAAATTCGTGAACTGCAGATGCAGGTGGAACTGAACGACCGCACCGTGATCAATTTCACCGACAACCTGGAGACCGTGCGCAACCGCTACCACCGCGGGTTGGTGACGGCTCTGGATGTGCATCTGGCCGGACAGAATCTTGCTTCGGCTCAGGCCATCGGGCCAGCCAACCGCTTGAACCTGGCCGAAGCCCGCCGCCGTCTGGAAATTCTGGTGGGACACTATCCTTCCGGTCTGATCAATTCCAGCGATCTGGAAAATGCCGATGGCACCCTGCGCGAAATCGTCATGCCCGAACCTCTGGCTCCGGTGCCGCCTGGTCTGCCCTCTGACCTGCTCGAGCGCCGCCCCGACCTGGTGGCCGCCGAAATGCGTCTGCACTCGTCAGTGGCCCGCATCGGCGAAGCCAAAGCGGCCCTGTACCCCCGCATCAGCCTGACAGCCAGCGCCGGCACCAGCAGCAATGAATTGAATGAGCTGTTCACCTCGCCGTCGGACATCTGGTCCCTGGCAGGCAACCTGTTCATGCCCCTGATCAACCGTGGAGCCACCCAGGCCCAGATACAAGCTGCCGAAGCCCGCACCGTGCAGGCCACCGCCCAGTACCGTTCAACCATCCTGCAGGCTTTCAGCGAGGTGGAAAACGCCCTGGATCAGGATCATTATCAGAAGCTGCAGGAAGGCTATCTGGTGGAGTCGGTGGACAGCGCCCGCCGCTCGGTGGACCTGGCCGAAGACCGCTACATGAGAGGCCTGGACACCATCCTCGTCGCCCTGGAATCACAGCGCCGGCTCTACACAGCCGAAAGCCAACTGCTGACCACTGAAAGACTGCGCCGCACCGCCCGGGTCAATTTGATCCAGGCTCTTGGCGGACCCTGGGATGAAATGAACACCGATGGAAATCAAGGAGACGAGCGATAATGAATTCCAGAATTTTTAAAATATTACTGCCCATTCTTCTGGTGGCTCTGGCCGTTTTTGCTGCCTCAACCATGATCCGGATGAAGCCCAAAGCCACCCGTCATACGCCTCCCACTCCGCGCCCCGTCGTCACCGTGCACACCGTTGCCAGTGGTGGTTCAGAAGTACGGGTCCAAGGATTTGGCACCGTCAAAGCCAAGCGCTCGGTCAGCGTGGTTCCCCAGGTCAGCGGTGAAGTGATGGAAAAGTCTGCCATCTTCGAACCTGGTGGATACTGCACCCATGGCCAGGTTCTTCTGCGCATCGACAACACCGATTACGTCCTGGCCGCCGCCAGAGCCGAAGCCGATGTGGCCCAGATGGAATTCAATCTGGCCAGGGCTGAAGAAGAGGCCCAGGTCGCCATCAAGGAATGGGACGGCATGCGTCGTTCGAGCCAGGATGCCAAACCTTCCAGTCTTGTCTTGCACGAGCCCCAACTGAAGCTGGCCAACGCCAACCTGGACGCGGCCAAAGCAGCCCTGCGTCAGGCCATGGTCAACCTGGAACGCTGCACCATCGCCGCTCCGTTTGATGGCCGGATTCTGGCTGCCGATGTAGACGCCGGTCAATACCTGCGAGCCGGCAACGCCGTGGGCACCCTGTACGCCACGGATATCGCCGAAGTTATCGTTTCGGTTCCCGATGACGATCTGGCCTGGATCGCCATCGAAGGCACCGGCTGCACCAACGCTCCTGAAACCGTGGTCGATGTATTCGCCAACTTTGCCGGTGCTCGCCACCAATGGGAAGGCCGGGCCGTGCGCCTGGGCGGAGCCGTGGACAACCGTAGCCGCCTGGTGCCCGTGGTGGTGGAAATCACCGATCCTTACGAGATGGTTGGGCGCCGTCCGCCCTTGGTGGAGGGCATGTTCGTGGAGGTACTTTTCCGGGGTACACCGCGCGACGATGCCCTGGTCATTCCCCGCTCGGCCCTGCGTCCCAACAGCGTGGTCTGGGTCATCACCGACGAACACAAAGTCACCGTGCGAAAAGTGGTTGTGGCCCGGGCTGGCCTGGATGAAGCAGTGATCACCGACGGCCTTAAGCCCGGTGAAAAGGTCTGCACCAGCAACCTGCAATACGTTACCGAAGGATTGCCCGTGCGACTTGAAGGCGAGCCCCTGAAACAAATCAGCAAGGCAGGTGCAGAATGAACGGCCTGATTCGCTGGTTTGCCAATAACCATGTGGCGGCCAATCTGTTGATGCTGAGTATTGCCGTGGCTGGCATCGTCAGTGCCCTGACCATCAAACAGGAAGTATTTCCCGAACTGGAGATGGACATCATCACCATCCAGGTTCCTTACCTTGGCGCCACTCCCAGCGAGGTTGAGGAAGCGGTTTGCGTGCGGGTGGAAGAACAGATTCAGGGTGTGGATGGCATCAAAAAAATAACATCCACTGCCTCTGAAGGCATGGGCATGATCATGGTTGAGCTGAACCGTAATGTGGATGTGCGCAAAGCCCTCGACGACATCAAGGCCGAGGTCGATCGCATCATCACCTTTCCTGAAGAAACCGAAAAGCCCATCATCTCCCAGGTGGAGCGAAAAAACCAGGTCATCGATCTGGTCATTTACGGCGACGCCACCGAAGCCACTCTCAAAATTCTGGCTGAGAAAACCCGGGATGATCTGCTGGCCCTGCCCGACATCACCTATGTCACTCTGGGTGGAACCCGACCCTACGAAATTTCCATTGAAGTGAGTGAAGAAAATCTGCAGGCCTATGGGCTGACTTTGAACATGGTCACTCAGGCCGTCAAAGCCGGCAGCATGGATCTGCCCGGCGGCAGCGTGAAAACCGACGTGGGTGAAATTCTGGTCCGCACCAAGGGACAGCTTTACACCGGCGAAGAATTTGGGCGCATCGTTGTGATCTCTGCCCTCGATGGCTCCCAGGTCACCCTCGACCAGATTGCCACCATCAACGATGGCTTTCAGGATCTGGACTCAGCTACTTTTCTGGATGGCAAACGGGCCGCCCTGATTTCGGTGTTCCGCACCGGAGACCAGGGTGTGCTGACCGTTACCAAAGTGGCCAAGAATTATGTGGAGAGAATGAAAGATCGCATGCCTCCCGGCATCGAACTGGCCACCTGGCATGACCGGTCAACCGTTTACAAAGGGCGCATGAACCTGCTGGGTAAAAATGGTGTCATCGGGCTGCTGCTGGTCTTTCTGACTTTGACCATCTCACTGGAATTCCGGCTGGCTCTGTGGGTCACCGTGGGATTGGTGATTTCATTTCTGGGGGCGTTCTGGGTGCTGCCACTGTTCGGGGTGTCGCTGAACATGATCTCCATGTTCGCGTTTATTGTCTCGCTGGGTCTGGTGGTGGATGATGCCATTGTGGTGGGCGAAAACATCTACACCCACCGGCAAATGGGTAATAGCAGGTTAAAGGCAGCCAAACTGGGAACCCTGGAAGTGGGCGGTCCGGTGACCTTTGCCGTGTTGACGACCATCGTGGCCTTCCTGCCCCTGGCTTTTGTGGACGGCACCATGGGCAAATTCATGTACAACATCCCGGTGGTGGTCATCGCCATTCTGGCCTTCAGTCTGGTTGAATCACTGTTGATTTTGCCGGCTCACCTGAGCACCATCAAACTGCCCAAAGCCGATGCCAACCGCGAACCCAATTTTTACGGTCGCCTGAAAATCGGTTTCGACGGCCTTGTGCACCAAGCCATTCACAATTTGTACCGACCAACTCTCGAATTTGCTCTGGGCCATCGTGCCCTGGTGATCTCCATCGCCTTGTCTACGCTGATCATAACCATGGGCTGGTTTGTTGGCGGTCACATCAAATTTACTTTCATGCCCAAGGTGGATGCGGACAATCTTATTGCCGCCATCACCCTGCCCCAGGGCAGCACTCTGGACGATGCCCTGAAAGTTGTGGAGCAACTGGAATCTTCACTGACCCGGACCCTTGCCGAGTTTGAAGAAGGGCGCGATGAAGGTGGAGACCCCATCGTCAAACACGTAAGCACATCGGTGGGCTCTCAACCCCGGACCAACCAACGGAACGATGTGGGAGTGGCCGGCGGCGCGCATCTCATCGAGGTCAATGCCGAGCTGCTGGAAGCCGAGTTGCGCAACATTCCCAGTCCGGACATGGCCAACCGCTGGCGCGAGCTGTGCGGGCCCATCACCGGTGCGGTTGCCGCCAGTTTCACCGCTGATCTTTTCCACGGCGGCAAACCCGTGTACGTGCAGTTGTCCTCCCCCGACACCGAGGGCCTGATTGCCGCAGGACGCAAACTCAAAGCCGAGCTGGCTGCTTTTCCCGGCGTAAAGGACATCACCGACACCTTCCGCGAAGGCAAAATTGAGATGAAACTCAGTCTCAAACCCGAGGCGCGCACTCTGGGCATCTCTCTGGCCGATCTGGCCCGGCAGGTGCGAGCCGGTTTCTATGGTGACGAAGCCATGCGCCTGCAGCGTGGCCGGGATGAGGTCAAGGTCATGATCCGTTATCCCGAAAATGAGCGGCGCAGTATTGGCAACATCGAATCTATGCGCATTCGAACCCAGGCCGGTGATCTGGTGCCATTCAGCCGAGTGGCCAACGTGGAAATCGGTCGGGGCTTTGCCTCCATCGAACGATCCGACCGCAAGCGGGTTGTGGGCGTAACTGCGGATATTGACCAGGCCGTGGCCAACGCCGACGAAGTGAACCGTGATCTGCGTCAGAACATTCTGCCCCGTTTGATGGCCGACTATCCAGGCCTTCATTTCAGCATGGAAGGTCAACAAAAAGAACAGGCTGAATCCATGGCCAGCCTGGTCAAGGGTTTCATCATGGCTATGCTGCTGGTCTTTGTCTTGCTGGCCGTATTGTTCAAAAGCTATCTGCAACCAATCATCGTCATGTCGGCTATTCCCTTCGGCATTGTGGGCGCCATCTGGGGCCACATTTTCATGGGTTTGAATCTGACACTGGTCAGCATGTTCGGAGTAGTGGCCCTCACCGGTGTGGTGGTTAACGATTCGTTGATCATGATCGACTTCATCAATCGGTCGCGCAGAGAAGGTCTGGATATTCACAATTCTTTGATCAATGCCGGCTTGCGCCGCTTCCGGCCCATTATGCTGACTTCGATCACGACTTTTGCCGGTCTGGTGCCTTTGATTCTGGAGAAAAGCCTGCAAGCGAAATTCCTGATTCCCATGGCCACAAGCCTGGGGTTCGGGGTGATGTTTGCCACCTTCATCACCTTGTTGCTGGTGCCGGTCAGCTATTCACTTCTGGCGCAGATCAAGACTTTCTTTGGTGTTAAAGAGACATTTGGGGAAGTTGAAGGGGGAAGCAGTGAGGACTTCCGGGAGGTGGCCTCCTCCTGAATTGAAACTCAGTTTTTTTGATCTTCCCCGGGGGCTTCACTGCCGCCGGGGATTTTTTCGCTGGTTTTCAAAACCCCCTGCGTTAGGTATGCATAACGGAGCTGGCCGATCCACCCCACAATGCCCTGGGGTCGGCTGGCTTCTTTCCTTTACCCCTGATTAAGCGAGAATTTATAATGAAACAATCAATCCTTGTGGCCCTGTTGTTTATGTTGATTTCCGTGACTCTGAGCATGGCCCAGGAAACAGGCCAGCAACCCAATTTTACCGGTAACTGGACCCTGAATAAAAACCTGAGTGATGATGTTCAACAGGTCATGATGAAAGCCATGGGCGGCGGTGGTGGTAAAGGCCGCAGCGGCGGTGGTGGCCGGGGCCGCAGCGGTGGTGGCGGCAGAGGCGGTGGTGGTGGCAGAGGCGGTGGTGGTGGTCGCGGCGGCGGCATGGGTGGCCAGCCAGGCGGCGGGCAATCCGGTGGTAACCCCCAGGCCCAGAAACGCGCCGAAGAAATGAAACAGCGATTTTCCCGCCTGGAGATTTTTCAGGATGGCATCGAACTGAACGTCACCGACGGCCTGGATATCACCCGCCTGCTGCACACCGATGGGCGCGCAGAAACTATCTGGACCCAACGGGGCGAAGCCACAGCAGAGGCCAACTGGGAAAATGATATCCTTGTGATTCAGTGGAAAACCCGCCAGGACACCAAGGCCCGCATCCGCCATTACCAGCTGGATGAAAAGGGGAGCAGACTGACGGTGAAAGAGATGATCCGCATCCCCAACAGCAAGGAAATGCTCAGTGTGCAACTGGTGTATGACTTGAAAAAATAGGGCCAACCATTTCACCAAAACCATTGCCCCCCGGGGGGCAATGGTTTTGATGTTGAGGCTAAATCAAGGTCTGTGAACCGGGTCCATCAGCCATAGTTTTCCATTCCCAAGATAGTCCAAAGTGAACCGCGCCTCGCCTTGCAGCTGACGATACACACTCCAGGTCAGAGCCTGATCCAGGTCTTCCTCTCCGCCAATAATGCTCTCAATCAGGTCTTTGCTTGCGGGCAGGTGCCACAGACTGACCGATTCATTGGCCGCAAGGCCTGCTTCTTTTTTGGCCAGGAGGATTGCTTCATATTGACCGCCAAGTTCATCCACCAACTTGTTGCCGATGGCTTGCCTGCCTGTCCAGACCCGGCCCATGCAAAGGCTGTCAATGTCGGCAGCGGCAATGCCGCGAAATTTGGCCACATCATCCATCCAGTGCCGGAATCCGGCCCAATGGTCTTCGTTGAAACGCTGAAATTCCGCCTCGCTGAATGAACGGCGGTCGGACCACATTTCAGCATTGGGGCCCTTACCCACAAAGTCGCTGGTGACACCTATTTTTTCATGCATTCCACTGACATCAAACTTGGCGCTGATGGAACCGATGGAGCCCGTGACGGTCATGGGGTCGGCCATGATTTTTGTGGCCCGGTACGACATCATGTACCCACCGCTTGCCGCCACATCGACCATGGAAATAATCACTGGCTTTTTCTTGCTGATGTTCTGCACTGCATGGCCCATGAGGTCGCTGGCCAGACTCTCGCCACCTCCACTGTCCACCCGCAGGACAATGGCCGCCACATCGTCATCGTTTGCTGCCCGGTTCAGTTCCCGCACAATGCTCTCGTGCCCCATCATCAGGCCGAGCATGGGATTGATTCCGTTTTCCCGCCCGCCGATGTTACCCTGGGCGTGGACCACGGCGATTTTTTTGTCACCCTTGAGGTCAAGATCTTCCGGATTTTCGGCAGCGTAGCGCTCGTGGCTGACGAGGGGCAAATAGTCTTCGCCTTCGGGCTTGAGCTGTTCCAGGATTTCATCCCAGTACATGAGGCGGTCAAACAACCCCGCTGTCACTGCTTCGTCAGGAGTGAACATGGCGTGCTGCATCAGTTCAATGACCCGTGCTTCTTTCATGCCCCGGTCCCGTTGAAGGGCCCCGCAGAACATGTCCCAGTATTCATCCAGCATCCAGTTCATGTTCTTTTTGGCTTCGGGCGAAAGGTCTTCTCGGGTGGCCAGCTGGGCCGCCGCCTTGTAGTGGCGAATGGCCGAAACATCAGCCGAAAGACCCAATTTTTCGAGCAGACCTTTGACATGGGTGGAGGTTCTGGAGAAACCGACAAACTGGATGTAACCCGCCGGCGGGCAGTACAGCGAGTCGCACGCCGAGGCCAGATAGTAGGTTCTGGAATCCATGGTGTCGGCAAAACCCAGCACCGGTTTGCCGGCGGCCTGAACCCGGCCCACCGCGCCACGAATTTCCTCCAGTTTTGCCCAGCCGGCACCGTGGGTGGCGCTCATCTGCAGCAAAACACCCTCGATGCGCTCATCCACCGTGGCTTTTTCCAGGTTTTCCAGAATTTTCTGCAAAGTCAGGCCGCCCCCGCCCCCGGTCACCTCGGACATGACACCGCCGGGCGGGTCGTATTCAAGGACCTCGCCGTAAAGATCCAGGTGTAACCAGCTGTGATCCTGGATTTCGGTATCACCGCCGAACTTGCTTGCCAGCAGCCCCGCAACCCCAACCACCAAAATCATTAAAGCCAGCGATGACGCCAGAAAGGACCGTACAAAAGACTTCACCTGAGAACCTCCGGAAAAAAGCAAAAGCCTGTCAAATCAACAGGTTTCAAAGAATTCATAACTGAGAACCTACCACTTCAATGGAAATCTGTTAACCGGAGAACAGCATTTTCTTCACCCGAAGTTGCGAAATCCCTAAAGTGTGTTTCATTTGGAACCGATAAAGCACATGGGGGAATGGCTTGGAACCTCCAAATTGATCCGTCCGGTCCCCAAGAATTACCTGGCCGGGCACTGGTTGCAGAAAAGGTGGATCATCGTGAGTGACACGAATCTGATCGGTATCACCGCCACTGCCGTTGAAGCCTTCAAGGACTTCGACTGGAATGAGCACGAAGGCAAAGGCGTCAGGCTCTTTGTCCAGGGCTTTGGCTGAGGCGGCCCCAGCATTGGCATGGCTCTGGATGAGCCTAAAGACGAAGATTCTACTGTGGATGAAGGCGGCATCAAATTTCTGATGGACGCACAGACCACTGATGTGGTGCGCCAAAGCGGCGGACTGACCATCGACTACGTCAACGAATCATACCGGCGCGGCTATATGCTGCGGTTGGGTATCAGCAGTGACTGCGACAGCAGTGGCTGCAGCGGTTGTGGTTGATCATCATTTCAGTAGGAAATTCGGTTGAAAAAAAAGGAACCTCCACAGAGGTTCCTTTTTTTTATTAAAAATCTTCCGGCTTGATATCGAAATCATCATCCAGGGGATCAACCTCATCATCCTCAAAATCATCTTTATCCCGATAACCCAGATCATCGCCAAATTCTTCTGAAGAGTCTTCAGAATCTTCCAGCTCTTCCAATTCCGGTTCATCCTTATCCTGGAAATCCTTTTCGTAATCCTCGCAACATTCATCACAACAAAAGATGTGGTTGCGAAAATGGATTCCTTTTTCTTCGATTTCTGCACCGCACTGGTGGCACGTACTGTAGTCAGACATTCCATACACTCCCGAAAAGCCCAAAAGCTCTGTTGGAAATCATCAGCCGGCGGTGAAGACTACATGATCACCGGCAACTCCCCAATAAGGGAACGATTCACCCAACCCGTCTGCTTGGCAAGAACAATTTCAACTTAAATATCGACTTTACTGGAGTATGCTTGAGCAACTCCTTCTATCCAATATTATCAGCGGAAAGCAATAATATATGCTACCCACGCCGGAGCCAAATCTCCTTTGCGATCAGGATTAAATTTTCCGCTGGGTTCGCCGTCCTTGTCAGTTCCTTCCCAGTAAACAACAACCTTGCGAAAGCCGCACTCTTCGAGCAAATCACAAGTTTCCGGAAGGGACCAAAGTCGCCAGTCATAGGAAAAAGCATTATCCAACTGACTGCCGTTGGGGAAACGGAAATGAATAAAGCAACGCACTTCTCCGGTGATGGGATTGAAGTCGTCCTGGTCCCAGAGATAGTCGAAACCTTCCACTTCCCGTTCTTCGATCTGGGGCACCTGGGCCTCGGGACCACCGTAAATATCCAAAAGAAGCATGCCATCATCCTGCAGAGATTCCCGCGAGATCATGAAGTACTCTTTCAGTTCGGCGCGGGTTTTAAATCCCCACCAGCTGAAGTTGGTGGCAGCCAGCACCTCGGCCCGGGGAGAGGTCACCTTGCGCACGTCATCCTGGATCAGGGTGACGGCTGAAGCCTTCTCTCCCAAAGGTTTGAGATTGTTGACACGGCCCCATTCCAGGGTGGGCCCGTCGTAATCCACCCCCAGGGCGGTGTTGGCGCTGCGGCGCTTGACCCACTCACTGCAAAGCAGGGCGGTGCCGCAGAAATCTTCACGGATAAATGAGGCTGGACGCCCGAATTCCCTCCGGAAAACCCGATCGATGAATTTCACTTCCACTTCAACATTCTGCACCGACTGTTCGTACAGCCAGTGCAGGTCTGCATTTTCAGCATTCAAGGTTCCCGCGTCGGCCAAAGCTTCCATGGCCGACGCCACCTCCTGGCGTTGGGTATCATCAGATAAACTCAAAATCAGTTGTCCTTCCTAGCGGAGCGGCTTGTGGTCTTTTGAGAAATATTCGTTGGTCATGGTGCGCACCTTCTTGCCCAGGAAAATCAGGGCAATAAGGTTAGGCAGCGCCAACAAACCGAGAGCACTGTCGCCGAAATTCCACACGACCTCAAGCGAGAAAATCGCTCCCAGGAAATTCATCAGGCCAAAGACCAGTTTGTAGGGCAGAACATACTTCGTCCCGGCCAGATAAACCATAGCCCGATCGCCATAATAACTCCAGCTGATGGCCGTTGAAATGCCAAATAAAACCACGCCAATGGTGATGATGAGATAGCCCCACTGGCCCAGAATGGGACGCAATCCTTCCTTGAAGGCCCAGGCCGTCAGAGGGGACCCGTTTTGGGCAATCAACCCTGAAACCTGCAGGCCATCGATGCTCTCCAATTGAATGTCGCCATCAATTACTTCCAGGGGACCCGTGTAATTGTCGCCACTGGATTCGAGAATACGCACCGCATCGATGATGCTGTGGTTGCGCACCAGATGCACGCCATCAAACCGCCCATGATCCACGTTCACCGTGCCGGTGAATTTGTCCTGGCTCCGCAACTCACCGTCAGTGTGCACCTGGCCATCATCAACAATAACACTCATGGTGTTCTGGGCGTTGAGATCCAGGGTTTCGTCCATTTTCGACTTCCACACACCCGTGGAAAGAATAACCAGACCGGTGATGGTGCAGATGATCAGGGTGTCGATCAGGGGGCCCATCATGGCCACCACACCTTCGCGCACGGGCTCATCGGTCATGGCCGCGGCATGGGCGATGGGAGCCGAACCCTGACCCGATTCATTGGAGAACAGCCCTCGCTTCACACCCCAGGTAAGCATGAAAATGAAGGTCCCGCCGGCAAAACCACCCACCTGGGCGGCGGGTCTGAAAGCAGACTGGAAAATTTCAACAATCACTCCGGGCAACGTGGTGAAATTCATGATCAGCACCAACAGGCCGCCGGCAATGTAAATGGATGCCATGTAGGGCACCAGCTTGCTTGTGACGGCGCCGATGCGCTTGATCCCACCCAGGATGACCAGCGCCACCAGACCGGCCGACATGATGCCTGTGATCCAGGTGGGCACACCGAGGTCGCTGCGCAGCTGATCGGCCACCGTGAAAGCCTGGATACTGTTGCCGGAACCAAAACTGGAAATCACGGCGCACACGGCAAAGAAAACAGCCAGCGGTTTCCACGATTTACCCAATCCCTTTTCGATGTAATACATGGGCCCGCCCGAAGCACTGCCATCGGGTAAGATCACCCGGTATTTGATGGCCAGCGTGCACTCCGCATACTTCAGGGCCATGCCGAAAATGGCCGTCACCCACATCCAGAACAGGGCGCCTGGGCCACCATAATGCAAAGCTGTGGCCACACCGGCGATATTACCGATGCCCACAGTGGCGGACAAGGCAGTGGTCAGAGCCTGGAAGTGGGAAAGGTCGCCATCGTGACTGGGGTCATCATACTTGCCGCGCACCACGTCGAAACTGTGCCGCAGGCGGCGGATTTGGATGAAACGCAGCATGACGGAAGTGATCAGGCCGGTGATCAGCAGCAGCGCCACCATGAGAGGAAAAATCGTGGGCCAACCCCATACGATGCCGGACAAATTGGCGGACAAATTGGTGATGAATTCCATGTGGACCTTTCGCGCGGGAAACAGGATCGGGGTTGTGTCCTGTTCACTGATACACGAGGAAGGACCCTTAAATCAACT
>JAOZJV010000885.1 GCA_029935695.1 Candidatus Krumholzibacteriia bacterium
CAAGTTAGCCGGCTGGGTGAACAGGCGGGCCAGCAACAGGCGGTTACGCTCGCCTCCACTGAGTTGGCTGATGGGTGAGCGGGCCCGATCCGGCGTGAAAAGGAAGTTCTGCAGATAAGTGACGATGTGCATGGACTGCCCGTTGAACAGCACCACATCGTTGCCCTCGCTGATGTTTTCCAGGACAGTTTTATTTTCATCCAGCTGAATGCGTTGCTGATCAAAGTAGGCAATCTGCAACCGGGTGCCGGTGAGCACTTCTCCGGCAGTGGGAGACAATTCCCCCAGCAGGATGCGCAGCAAAGTGGTCTTGCCCGAACCGTTGGGGCCGAGGATGCCAATCTTGTCGCCACGCACGATCATGGTGTCGAGATTTTCCACCATGACCAGATCGCCCCAGGAAAATCCCAATCCCCGGGTGCGCAAAACAAGCCGCCCGCTTTTTTCCACATCCTGCAGACGCAGCTTGGCATCGCCCAATTGCTGGCGCCGCTGGCTGCGCTCTTTGCGCATGGCCTGAAGCTCTCTGACGCGGCCTTCATTGCGGGTGCGGCGGTCGCGCACCCCTTTGCGGATCCATACTTCCTCTTCGGCCAGCTTGCGATCAAAGTGGGCCCACTGGGCCTGTTCCGTGCGCAGGTGTTCTTCACGGCGCACCAGGAAAGTATCAAAATCGCAGGTCCAGTCGCGAATGCGGCCACGGTCCAACTCCAGAATTCGCTGGGCCAGGCGGCGCAGGAAAGTCCGGTCGTGGGTGACGAAAAACAGCACACCGCTGAAACGCTGGAGCTCGCCTTCAAGCCAGTCGATGGCGTCGATGTCCAGATGGTTGGTGGGCTCGTCCAGCAGCAGGATATCGGGTTCGATGACCAGAGCCCGGGCCAGCAGAGTGCGGCGTTTGTTGCCTGTGGAAAGAGTGGCAAAGGTGGCGCCGCCATCAAGGCCGGCGCGGGTCAGGGTTTGCTCCACCAGATGGTTGGATTCCCATTCCGATTCACCGGGGCGATACTCGGCCAAACCGGCGGCCACCACATCAGATACCGTGCCTTCCAGATCCATGGGCACTTCCTGGGGCAAAATCCCAATGCGGGTGCCTTTGGTGCACACCACTTCACCGGTGTCGGGTTTGAGTTCGCCGCTGAGCAGGCGCAGCAACGTGGTCTTGCCTTCGCCGTTGCGACCGAGCAGACAGATGCGCTCACCCTTCTCCACACGCAGGTTGATATCCTGCAGGATGGAAGGGCCGCCGAGGGAAAGGGTTAATTCTTTGAGCTCGAGGATTGCCATAGTGGGTTAAAGATGAAGTTATCGTGGCGGATGACAAGGGTAAATGTGATTTTCATCTTCACGCTGCCCCCAGAATCAAGCTATCCAGTCACCGCTGACAACTGTTCCATCAGGT
>JAOZJV010000886.1 GCA_029935695.1 Candidatus Krumholzibacteriia bacterium
ATCAACCATTACTTTTTCAAGCTTCTCCAGCTTCACTGTTGAAAACAATTTGACGCTGTCGACGGCCCCATCGGTGGCCAGGCCCACTCCCCGAACCAGGGCACCGCCCTGACCTCGGAAGAACTCAATGACCGGCATCAGGGCCACATCTGATTCTTCGCGAGACAGATAGCCAGGAAGCCGACTGGGCAAATCGGTGACCAGGCGCACTTCAACGCACTCTGGTGTTTTCAGATATTCGATGAGTGGAATTGTATTTAAGAAAGACACCGCAGCAAGGCGATACAGCATGGTCGCTCCCCAGGAATAATCCTGATTCAGCTTTCGTTGGTACTCAGATTGGTCACTTGAAAGTAATCAATGATGCCCTGGTTTTTCAACACCAGTCCATTTGTATTAGCCAGGTCAAGACTCTTGTAAGGCCCAAGGAACAAGCGGATCCAGACTTTTTCCCCAACTTGCACCTCGGTTAAATAAGCCTCGAAACCATCTCCCTGAAATTGAGCCAACTGCCGAGTAGCGCGCCCCTGATTCAAGAATGATCCCACATGGAGGACAAAGCTGGGAAGAGGTTCCACCACAGCCACCGGTGGGTCCTCGATGACTTCAGCAGCAGCAACTGCTACTTCATCTGCCTCCTGCTTAACTACTACCGAATCGACTTCAGCCTGCTGGGACTCTGGACTGGCAACAACGGCTGGTTCATTCACCATTGTTGGTTCAGGCGCATTCAAAAAGTTTTGAATGAGATCAGTCTGAGAATACACATACCAGGAACCAGCAATCAACAACAACACGGGAAAGATGATCCAAAAGGCCAGTGCTCCCCGGTTTGATTTCTTCTTCCCGGAAGACTTCCTCCGGGTGGGACGAGAATCCCTGATCTCATCCAGATCCACATCTGCCATGGCAGACATGGCTGCTTTTTTAGATGCAGGTGCTACCCTCTGGGCCCGGGTTGCAGCCGCCCGAACGGGGATGATGGGTTCAGTTTCTTCGACCACTGTCGGTTCATATTCATCTTCCACATGGCCTGCGTTGACCTTGTGGGCACCATCCACATAAGCGGCAAGCAGAGCCTTGTCCGCATGAAAATTCACAAGTCGGGGAACACCACCACTCAATTCAAAAATTTGCTTCAGGGCCCCTTTGGAAAAAGGAGACTTGGAGCACCCGGCCACTGCAAGACGATGGTCAACATAAGGGCCAATTTCTTCCAGAGACAGGGTTTCCAGGTCGTAACGCACCCGGATTCTCTGGTTGAGTTGCTCCAACTCCGGAGCCACAATCATCTTGCTCAGACCCGGTTGCCCGGCAATCACAATTTGCAGAATCTGATCACCCGGCTGGGTCAAATTACTCAGCAGACGCAGAGCCTCAAGAGTTTCCAGGCTCAGCTCCT
>JAOZJV010000337.1 GCA_029935695.1 Candidatus Krumholzibacteriia bacterium
TCGGCCAGCCAGCCGGCGAACAATCTCATCGGCGGGAGCCCGCATCACAAGCACCCTGTCGATGGTCTGGCCCAGTTCATCCAGGATTTTCACAAATCCCGAGGCCTGGGCCGGTGTCCGGGGAAAACCATCCAGCAGATAGCCATCCTGAACATCATCGTGACTGAGCCGGTCCTTGATCAATTCCATCATCAACTCATCAGACACCAGGTCACCAGCATTCATGACACCCTGGACTTTTAGGCCCAGTTCACTTCCGCTGCGGATGGCCATACGCAGGATATCACCCGTGCTGATATGAACCACACCCGTGTCCTGGACAATGCCGTGAGACTGGGTTCCCTTTCCAACACCAGGGGGGCCCATGATGATGAGTTTCATACCCTTACCTCCGTGCCCGCAACCGGCCCTTGGTCATGAAGCCATCGTAATGGCGCATCACCAAATGGGATTCAATCTGTTGCAGGGTATCGAGAGCCACACCCACGACGATCAGCAGACCGGTGCCACCAAAACGGAAAGGCACGTTCAGCAAAGCGATCATCATATCGGGCAGAACAGCGATCACAGCCAGGAAGACAGCTCCGGGCAGAGTCACGCGGGTCAGAACACGATCAATATATTCAGCAGTTTTCTTACCCGGACGAACACCGGGAATGAAACCGCTTTGTTTCTTCATGTTGTCTGCCAGATCCACAGGGTTCATGATCACCGCAGTGTAGAAGTAGGCAAACAGAATAATCATCGCCGAGTAGACCAGCACGTACACCGGGTGGGGCGGACGGAAGAGCATACTCAGAGTGATGAAGAATTGGTTCTCGGGGAACATGCCGCCCAGGGTTGCCGGGAACATGATGATCGACTGGGCAAAAATGATGGGAATCACGCCAGCGGTGTTAACCTTCAAAGGAATGAAGGTGGACGCGCCGCCGAAGACCCGTCGGCCCACGATCTTTTTGGCATACTGCACCGGAATTTTGCGCTGCCCCTGGGTGATGGCGATAATACCGCCGATAACCCCAAGCATGAACAAACCGATGAAGACAGCCTTGACAATGTGCATGTCGCCACTGACGAGCAATTGCCCGGTGTTGAGCATATCCGTCGGATAGCGGGCCACAATACCAATGAAGATAATCAGAGAGATACCGTTACCGATACCACGCTCTGTGATCTGCTCACCCAGCCACATAACAAAAATAGTACCCGCAGTCAGGGTGATCATGGTCATCAGCTTAAAGCCGATACCAGGAGAGATCACGATGTTGGAGCTGGCACTTTCAAGACCCGCAGCCATACCGAAACTCTGGACCATGGCCAGACCAACAGTGGCAAAACGAGTGTATTGAGTAATTTTCTTGCGTCCGGCTTCGCCCTCTTTGGCCAGCTTCTCGAAGTACGGCACAACCGCCTGCAGAAGCTGGAAAATAATTGAGGCACTGATATAAGGCATGATGCCCAAGGCAAAAATGGTAGCCTGACTCAGGTTACCGCCCGAAAACATATCATACAGACTCATCAGGGATCCGGACTGCTGGGCAAAAAGGTCCGCCAGTGCGGCCCTGTTGATACCCGGGGTGGGAAAGTGACCACCCAAACGGTAGACCAACAAGATCATACCCGTAAACAGGAGCCGACGCTTGAGCTCGGGAATCCTGAACATACTTTGATAGCTGCCGGCAATATTCACAGCTGAGTTTCCTTTGGCTGAAGTTTATCCGCAGCCGGTTCCTGGAACCGGCCCCGGGATCATCCGCTGACTGTTACCGTTCCGCCGGCGGCTTCCACCGCGGCGATAGCCGTTTTACTGGCTTTGGCAACATTCACCGTGAACGTTTTTTCGACTTTTCCACGACCCAGCAGTTTGACGGGGCGGTCAGAATATTTGACCAGTCCGACGCTCTTGAGGGAAGGGCCGTCGATGGTGGCGCCGCCTTCAAAGCGTGCCTCCAATTCGTCCAGGTTTACAAGCTGGAAGACCTTTTTGAAAATGTTGGTGAAGCCGCGCTTGGGCAACCGCCGGTTCAGGGGCATCTGGCCACCTTCGAACCATGGCGGAATGCCACCACCGCTGCGAGCCTTCTGGCCTTTGTGACCCCGACCACCGGTTTTACCGGTTCCGGAGCCAGGACCACGGCCACGCCGTTTCTTGTCCTTGGTGGCGCCTTTGGGCACGCCGAGATTATTCAACTTCAGCATTCTAATTCACCTCTTCCACGTTAACGAGATGGCGTACTTTGAACACCATGCCGCGAATCGCGGGAGTATCGTTATGAAGGACCGTGCTCTGATTACGCTTCAGTCCGAGGGCCTCGACAATGCGCCGCTGGTTGGCCGGACGACCAATCAAACTGCGCACCCGGGTGATCTTCAATTTAGTGTCACTCATTGTCCTGAGTCTCCTTCTGCTCCACAGCTTCTGGAGTCTCAGCTGGAGTTTCAGCTGGAGTCTCAGCAACGGCAGCCGGGGCAGCTTCTTCAGCCACGGGAGCTACAGTTTTTTCCAGACCGAAAACCTCAGCAACAGTGATTCCACGCTTGGCGGCGAATTGCTCCACCGTGCGCAGCTGCTTGAGTCCGTCCATGGTCGCCTTGACAACGTTGTTGGGGTTACGGGAACCCAACTGCTTGGTCAAAATATTTTTGACACCGGCAGCTTCAAGAATTGCACGCACACCACCGGCAGCGATAACACCGGTACCAGGGCTTGCAGGCTTAAGCAGAACACGGCTGGCACCAAATCGGCCAATCACCTTGTAGGGAATTGTATCGCCGAGCATGGGTACGGTCATCTGTGCAGCACGGGCGCCTTCGCTACCTTTGCGGATAGCATCGGCAATTTCGTTGGCTTTGCCCATGGACACGCCGACTTTGCCTTTACCATCACCAACGGTGACAATTGCGCTGAAACTGAACCGACGTCCACCCTTGACCACTTTGGCCACACGGTTGATGTTGATCACATTTTCATGCATTCCATCGCCCTGGTCACGATTGTCACGGCCACCGGGGCCACGTCCACGTCCACCAGGACCACCAGGTCCACGACCACCAGGGCCACCAGGTCCACGTCCACCGGGTCCACCGGGTCCACGTCCACCAGGTCCGCCAGGGCCACGTCCGCCACCGGGTCCACCAGAACCGCCGGGCCTTTGATTGTTAGAAAATTCCGCCATCTGAATCTTGCTCCTGTCTGAGACCAACTAGACTTTCACTCCGCCATCTCTGAGCCCTTTGGCCAGAGCAGCGATGCGACCGTGGTAGAGATACCCGCTACGGTCAAAGACCATGCTGGTGATTCCATTTTCCTTGGCCTTTTCAGCCAGGGAACGCCCTACATTATAAGCCAGGGCACATTTGCCGGTGATGCCTTCAGGGGCTTCAGCCGGGGCAGCCGTTGCTGCGTCTGATGCCAGGAGAGTTGCTCCCAGGTCATCATCCACCAGCTGGGCGTAAATGTTTTTGTGGCTGCGAAAAACCGATACGCGGGGACGAGCGGCTGTGCCGTTCACCTTTTTGCGGATCGAGACCTTGCGTTTGGCCCGAATCTTTCGCCTGGTTGCGCTAACGCTTTTCATTGCAATACACCTTCCGACCTAGGCTGCCTACTTACCGGCTGCCTTACCGGCCTTTCTGAAGACTTCCTCACCGACGTACCGAATGCCTTTACCCTTGTAGGGCTCTGGCTTACGGTAAGCACGGATCTCGGCTGCAACCTGACCGACGCGTTGTTTGTCCACGCCCGACACGTTGATATGAGTGGCATCCGGACATTCAATTTTAATGTCTGCAGGAATGGGGTATTCCACCGGGTGGCTGAACTGCAGTTGCAGATCCAGAATCTTGCCTTTGACGGCAGCCCGGTAACCCACTCCCTGGATTTCCAGTTTTTTCATAAAGCCTTCGGTGACGCCGACAACCTGGTTGGCAATCAGTGCCCGCACCAGACCATGACGGGCCCGGTTGGCTTTCGTATCATTCTCGACACCAACAGTCAACATGCCATCGGCCTCATCAAAAGTGAGTCCAGTGGGAATATGTTGTTTGTGTTCTCCCTTAGGTCCCTTAACAACTGATGTGTTTCCGTCAACCTTGACGGTCACCCCAGCGGGCAGGGAAATAGGGTTTTTTCCAATGCGCGACATTGAATCTTCCTCCGCGATTTTTCAATCCACGACCAGTCCGGATGGAGCGGTCTTTACCAGACTTCGCAGAGCACTTCGCCGCCGATGCCTCGCATACGACACTGGTGCCCGGTCAGTAAGCCTTGGTTGGTGGAAAGGATGGAAATTCCATACCCGCCACAAACCTTGGGAATGTTGTCTTTGCTGGCGAAAACCCGACGGCCAGGGCGACTTACGCGCTGGATGCCTTCGATGACGCCGGTCCGGTTGCCGTCCCTCTTATAGAATTTGAGGGTCAGACGAAGAGCGCCCTGGGCACCTTCCTCCAAGTTTTCAACCTTCTCGATATAACCCTGCTTCAACAGCAATTGGGCCATGTTTCGCTTCGTATTCGAAGCTGGGATCAATACTTTCCGGTGTCCCGCCTGGGTGGCGTTCCGAATCCGGGTCAGCATATCCGCAATGGGATCAGTCATGCTCATGGCATTAACTCCTGGTTCGTTCTACCAACTGGCCTTGGTGATTCCGGGTATATCGCCGTTGAGAGCCAACTGACG
>JAOZJV010000338.1 GCA_029935695.1 Candidatus Krumholzibacteriia bacterium
CCCAACCCACCGAAGATTATGCCATCACCAAGGCCAAGCTTGAAGCCCAGGGATTGTGGCAGAAAAACCGCTCTGTTCCTGAAGATCCCCAGTTGGGCGATACCTGGGATTGGTACATCTGGGACCTGGGCGGCATGCCCGTGGCCACCCTCAAACCCTGCACCATCCGCGGCGAAGGCTCGAATGTTTTTGTGGTGGTGGATGATGATGAATGGAATGTCGGCGGCATGGATCAGGAAGCTGTTGACCGCATCGTCAACCACTTCGACAACCAGAGCATGGGCCCGTTCCCGGACCAGGGCATCTGGGACCTGAACACCTCTCACTTTGGCGATCCGCCCAACAACCTGGACGGCACCGAGAAAATTTTCCTGCTTTACTACCGTTTTGACATGGCAGCCGATGGCTTCTTCTGGGTCTTCGATCAATACCCCGACGGCAGCCAGGCCTGGGCCAGCAACGAGGCTGACGTCATCTACATGGCCACCGATAACGGCGACCCTGGCGGCAACTACATGCTGGCAGTGATGGCCCATGAATTCCAGCACCTGATCCATTTCAATCAGGACCAGAATGAAGACACCTGGGTCAACGAAGGTCTCAGCGAACTGGCCATGTGGCTGTTCGGCAATCCTGATAGTATCAGCAGCTTCAACAACAACACCGACAACAATCTGACGGTTTGGAACGGTGGCTGGGCCGATTACATCAAAACCTACCTGTGGACCCTCTACCTGTACGAACAGTACGGTGGTCAGGAGTTGATTCACGAAGTCTGCCACACCACTGCCAACGGCATGGAAGGATACCGTTCCGCTATTTCCAACCTCGGCGGCGATGCGGACATGGGCGATATTCTGGGTGACTGGTCAGTGGCAAACTTTCTGGACGATACCACCATCGATGACGGCCGGTACGGCTACGTGGGCGATGAATTGCCCCTGTTCTGGGCCTGGCGCATTCACACCACCTCACCGGCCAGCGGTGCAGGCACCATCAGCGGCTGGGCCGGCGAGAGCGCCCGTTTGCTGAACACGGAAACTCCTCTGCACATTGCCTTCGATGGTATCGATTCCCGTGATTTCCGGGTTTTTGTTTCCGCCAGAGGCGCCGGACTGCCCACCATCGTGCAGCAGGTTGAACTTGACGAAGGAAATATGGGCAGCATTGCACATATTGCCGGCTACAATGAAGCCGTTTTGACCGTGTCCAATGTGAACTCTTCGGTCAGTGGCAGCTACACCTACGAAAGCAGTGCTTATGTGGTGCCGGTGCCTGATGTTCCCATGACTGCCATGGAATTGAAGGTTCAACCCAATCCTTTTAATCCCCAGACCGAGCTGAGTTTCAGCCTGGCTGAAGAAGCTTCCGGCCGGGTGTTGATTCACGACAGCCGTGGACATTTGGTGAAGGTGATTCATGATGGAGTTATGAGCGCCGGTGAGCAGCGGTTCAGGTGGAATGCCCGTGGCCTGGCCAGTGGGGTTTATTTCAGCAGTTTGGAGATTAATGGAGCAGTGAAGGCAGTGAAGAAGCTGACTCTGGTTCAATAGCAGAATTTTCTCCTTGGCCCCTCTGTTTGTTATCAGACAGAGGGGCCTTTTAATGCAAGGGTGGACAGCCATCGAAGTTGATTTATTATGGGCCTGTTCGCCTGATACCATCCCTCCCAACGAAGAGGTCCCCAAAAGTGTGCGGCCGCATTGTTTTGTCATCACCACCTGCTGTGGTTGCTGCCCGTTTCTTTTTAGATAACGTTCCCGAACTCGAAGCACGGTACAACATCAGCCCCGGCATGGACATTGCCGCAGTGGTCCCCAACCCCAACTCCCAGGGCAGCCTGCTGCGCATGTTCAAGTGGGGTCTGGAATTACCGTGGGAAAAGGGTCCAAACAATGGCCCCAAACTGGTTAATGCCCGCAGCGAAACCGTCAACGACAAAGCCGCCTTCCGCAGTGCTTTTGCCAGTCGCCGCTGCCTGATTCCCGTGGATGGATTCTACGAATGGAACAAACGACCCGATGGAAGCCAGCCCTTCTTTTTCAGTCGCAAGGACCGGCAATCTTTTGCCCTGGCCGGCCTCTGGGAGCGGCATGAATACCCTGGTGGCCACATTCTTGAAAGCTGCACCATTCTCACCACTGCAGCCAATAAATTGATGCGCCCCATCCACCACCGTATGCCTGTGGTGCTGCCTGAAGCCGACTGGAAATTCTGGCTGTCCATTGAATCAGGTAAAGCCAGCAGGTTGAGTGAGATCATGAAGCCTGACAGCACCGACCTGCTGCAGGCCTGGCCCGTATCACGCGACGCCAACAACACCCGGAACGATGGGCCCCAACTGCTGGAGCAGATCTGGGACAAGAAAGATGGTCAGTTCAATATGTTCGGATGAACCGCGGATGAACCGCGGATGAGCAGCAGATGAACCGGCCCGACCCAAAGGAAAATCATGGATTTGTTTGAACTTGCTGATGACGATTTGACCCTGCCAGAAAATGAACCGGGGATGCAGCTCTATCTCGACTCGGCAGACCCTGCCGATTGGGAGCGATTCCTGCCTCTGGGTGTTTTCAGAGGTGTGACCACCAATCCGGTTCTTCTGGAACGCGCAGGCCAACCATGCACCATGGAAAACATTGAAGACCTGACGCGCCAGGCGGTGGAAGCCGGATGCGGGGAAATTCACCTGCAAACCTGGGGACGCACGGCCACCGAGATGATCAATCATGGCAGCCAGCTGGCCTTGATGGCGGGCCTCGGTATTGAAGTTCTGGTCAAGGTTCCAGCCACAGAAACAGGCTTGAGGGTCGCTGAAAAGCTGGCCGCCTCCGGTTGCCGTATCACCCTGACGGGCATTTTCAATCCCGGTCAGGTTTTGCTGGCGGCGGGTTTCGATGCTGATTTCGCCGCGCCCTACCTGGGCCGCCTGAATGATGCGGGACGCCACGGCATGGCCGCCGTCCTGAAAATGCACGACATCCTTATAAGCACTGGATCGACAACCCGTTTGCTGGTGGCCAGTCTGCGCTCTGCCGACCAGGTTATCGAACTTGCCAGCCAGGGATTGGACACCTTCACCATCGGCGCCCCAGTGGCCGCTGATCTTTTGACCGAAAAACTCACCGATGATGCTGCTGCTGATTTTCAACGGGCAGCGGAAACCATGGGTGGTGCATCCTCATAGCTTTTACTGGTCGGAGGTCTCCCGGCGAGGCCTCTGGGTTTTCCTTTCCTCTGGACACCTGGGCACAAAAGTTTCCAGACTTTTGATTGGTGAAATACCGGTAATCACCAGATAGTCTCCTTCCCTGCATTTTAAATCCAAAGCGGCATTTCCCATATTTTTGGCTATACGCACAAAACCTTCCGCATTCAGAAAAGCCACAAATTTACCTCCAGGCACATCAGAATAGGTTTTACCATAATGGATAAAACGATTGGCTCCGGCCCTTACATCAAACCCCAAGGGGGAAAAATCCTGCATCCAGTCAAGATCCCAGGCGACCATATCAGTGTCCACATTGCCAAAAATCGGATCGACACCTGTGACCTGCACGCGATAGCCATCGGGTAATTCTTCCACCGTGGTTGGCCTCTCACTCAGATCAACAGTCACGTCCAACCCGAATGGTGGAGAACCTTCCGGCCGGATGCCACTTTCCAGCCACTGCTGCATGGCCTTCACACCGAGCAAACGCTCGGCACTGTTAAAATTCACATGACCATCGCGCTCCAGATACCACAACACGGGTCGTTTTTTATTCCAGGGCACCTGACGAGTGTAATCCAAAGGCGAGGCCCATTCGGACCGGTTGCTCATCAACAACAACGGATGCAGTGGCTGGTGGGTCAAAGGCAAAGGGCCGGTCTCTCCTGGTGCTTCAAGCCCCACCCCATAAGCCAGGACGCCAACCTGTAAATGTTCAGGGAAGAATTGGCCCTCTGAAATAAGAACACCGATGGCTCCGCCCATGGATGATCCTTCAATGACCAGGACCTCGGCCTTGCCATAATATTTTTCAATGCGGCGCACCAGTTTTTGCAGATCTTCGATCCCGTCTTCAATGATCAAACCGGCCCGGCGGTAACTGGTGGTCGCCACCAGCCAGCCATTTTCGAGCAAACCAAATTCAAAAGGATCACCTGTTCGCAGAGGAGCAACAAGTTTGGCCTCGGGGGGGCGATATCCGGGGGCAATCAACAGGATTTTCCGGTTCCAGTCACGGGGTTTGGCCAATTTGTAGCGGGCGCCCTTAATTTTTCCCTTGTCTGTTTCCACTCTCAGCGGGGCCGACACCGGATCTGCTGAACGGGTAGAGGTGCAGGCACTCAACAGCAGCAAAAACAGCACAGAAACGAGGCAAATCCTGACCGTAATAATTTTCCCTAACATACCCAAATTCCGCCTTAATTAAATGAGGACACACCAGCCCTGTGAGGTTATCCTTGCCCGCATCATATGTGAACCCCGAATTCTGAATTTTCTGCCAGATGGCATATTGGAGGATGTCGAGTGAAATTGTCATCAAAATCGGACTTGGTATCTCAACTTACCATCAGCTTGTTACTGGTCATCACCGGACTTTGGGTGCCCACAATCCATTTGTTTTTTCTCAATTCAGTAAATTTCACCCTCCCGTTTTCTGTACACCTTCCTTTGCTGGGCCTCCTGAGTGC
>JAOZJV010000339.1:0-809 GCA_029935695.1 Candidatus Krumholzibacteriia bacterium
AGGGCCGGTACCACGGAACAGGCGCATCAGCACGGTTTCAACCTGGTCATCCCGGTGGTGGCCGGTGGCGAGCCAGCCAAATTCGGCGTGCTCATCCAGCAATCCTTCGCAGAAGCTACGGCGCAGATGGCGCCCGGCTTCTTCCAGTCCCTGGCCGCGGGCACGGGACACCGGGCGGGGATCAGCGCTGCGGACGAACAAATTGACGTCCAGTACCGCGCAAAGGTTGCGGCAGAAGGTGGTATCGGCGTCGGCGTCAACTCCCCGCAGCATGTGGTTCAAATGGGCTGCGGCGACGGGACGTCCGGTCCGCGTGCCCCATTCCTTGACCACCAGTAACAGGGCAACCGAGTCGGGACCGCCGCTCAGGCCGACAATTACCCCGGCGTCGGGTGTGTCGCGCAAAGCGGCCTCGGGGCGCAGCATAAGCTCGTCCAGTTGTCGGCAAATCAGGTTGGAAAAATCATATTGGGACACTCTGCCTCCGGGTGGTGGCACGATACTAACACAAAGAGTCATTCCGAGTAACAATAGGGTGCGGATTCACAGATGCTTTTGGGCAAAAAAAATGATGGTAGCGGCTCAGGGATTCGAACCCCGGACACTCGGATTATGATTCCGATGCTCTAACCAACTGAGCTAAGCCGCCACCTTCAAAATTTGGGCCCGATCTCCCGGGCAGGCAGGCAATTTATCGCCTCAGGGTCACCTTGTCAAGGTGCCGGGATCAGGCTATTCTCAGCCTGAAAACCTGTTCGAAGGAAGAATGAAGGAAGAAACATGGCCACATTTGAACAATACCCACCCCG
>JAOZJV010000339.1:819-4678 GCA_029935695.1 Candidatus Krumholzibacteriia bacterium
GCCCGGTATTCTCTCCCTTATGGATAAGAAAATCTTCACCCAATATCCGCCTCCTGCCGGCACGGTGGTCGAGGCCGATCAAATCAGTTTGGACCCTTTAAAGGGATTAACCGTGGCCATCATTGGCTATGGCACCATGGGCCGGGCGCATGCCATGAATCTGCACCGTTCGGGTGTGCAAGTCATGGTGGGCAGCCGCACCGGGTCAAAAACCGGAGAAAAAGCTGAACTCGAAGGTCAGGATGTGCTGCCTGTGGCCGAGGCTGCCAGGAAGGCCGATGTGGTCATGCTCATGCTGCCGGATGAGGCAGTGGCCAAGGTCTTTGAAGAGGACATCAAGCCGGCCCTGCATCCCTCGTCCGTGGTGGGGTTGGCTCACGGATTTGCCATTGCCTTCAATCAGATCCAATGGTCGGGACCATGCTTTCTGGCCGCCCCCAAGGGTCAGGGCGATATGCTTCTGGCTGCCTTCGCCAAAGGCGGGGGAGTACCCGGTTTGCTGGCCGTCACCGAAAACTCTCCCCCGGAGACCTGGGATCTGGCTGCCGCCTATGCCAAGGCTGTGGGTTGTGGGGTTGGCGGGGCCTTTGTGACCACCTTCCGGCAGGAATGCATCAGCGATCAATTTGGTGAGCAGGTTGTCTTGTGCGGGGGGGTGATCGAGCTGCTGCAATCTGCTTTCGACATCATGGTTGAAGGTGGTTATGGTGAAGAAAATGCCTACTTCGAATGCGTGCACGAGCTGAAACTGATCACCGATCTGGTGCACCGCCATGGCATTGATGGCATGCGCAGCCGTATCAGTGGGACCGCGTCCTATGGTGGATTGACCAGGGGTCGCCGGATTATCAACGACGATGTGCGTAGTAATATGCGCGATGTTTTGAAAGAGATTGAATCAGGCCAATTTGCTGAAGAATTTCTGGCTCGGCACGATGACCCACTGCTGGGCACCGAAGCGATGAGGGCCCGGGAAGAAGCATCACCTCTGGTGCAGACTGGTCACCGGGTTCTGCCTCGGCTGCACCCGAAAGAAGGTTCTTCATCTTGAGTGATCAGGAGCACCCCGAATCGCCCGACTTTTTGCCCCTGCGCCTGTGGGATTTATTCATGCATCCCTTCAGGTTGATGGACAATGTGGGACGCTGGCCCAAATGGTGGCATGCAGGACTTCTCATTTTGCTGATTAACGGTGTGGCCACCACCTGGGTTGGACCGGTGGTGCTGGAAGAATACCGGACATCCTCAAGATCCTCCCAGCTGGGTTCCCTGGTCAGCAGGGAGCAGGTGGAAGCCAGCCTGGAAAAGGCCATGGACTCGGGGGAGCGCAACAAGATAGGCTCCATCCTCAGCACGGGGTTGAACAGCTGGGCCGTGACCATTGTCTTCAGCCTGGTGTTGGGTTTTTTTGTGAAAATGGCCGGGGGAAAAGGCAGCTTTCCCCAGGCTTTGGGTATTGTGCACTGGGCGGCGCTCATCCCTTATGGATTGGGCACGCTGATCAAACTGCCCCTGGTGCTGAGCACCGGTGAGTATGCCCGGATCACCTTGAGCCCGGCTGCTTTTCTGCCGACCGAGGCCGTTGGCAATTTCTTCTTTGTGATGCTGGCCAATTTTGCCGAAGTGACCATTTGGTGGGGGTTGCTGGTGGTGGTCGTGGGGTTCGAAAAGGTGTTCGGCCTGGATCGCGGACCGGCGTTTCTCTCAGTTGTTCTGCCCTGGGCTCTGGCCACAGGGGTCATGGCCGGATTCCGGCTCGTATTTGGTTTCTAGGAGTGTAAACCTTGAAAAAGATCATCCTCATTGTGGCTGTCCTGATCATCCTCGGGGGCATTGTGGCGGGAACTCTTCTGAAAGGAAAGAAGCCCGATGCCGAGGTGGAAAAAGGCAAGGTGGCCCGCAAGGATCTGACCTCTCTGGTGAACTGTTCCGGCACCGTGCAACCCAAACGCAAGGTCGACATCAGTGCCAACACCATGGGCACCATTCTGAATCTGGCGGTGGTTGATGGGCAGCGGGTTGAAGCCGGAGATTTGATCATGGAGATCGATGCCTCGGAATTCCAGGCGGCAGTGTTGGCCCTGGAAGCAACCATTCTGACGGCCCAGGCGGATCTTGAGTTGGCGAAAGCATCTCTGGACAAGGCCCAGCAGGAAGACCATCGCTCCGAGGAGCTGCACGCCCAGGGGTTGATTTCGGAAGAGGCGCTGGTGACGGCGCGGACCAACGCCAGGATTGAGGCCGCCCGAGTGCAGTCGGCCCACTTCCGCATCACCCAGTACCAGGCCAACCTTTCCAAAGCCCATCACGACCTGGAAAAAGTCACCATCACCGCTCCCATGGGTGGATTGATCACCCGGTTGAATGTGGAACAGGGTGAGAACGTGATCATGGGCACATTGAACAATCCGGGCACGGTGCTTCTGACCATCGCCGACCTGGGAACCATGGAAGCCTGGGTGGAAGTGGATGAAACCGAAGTGGTCAAGGTTTCCCTGGGCCAGCCGGCCAAAATTACTATCGATGCTTTTCCCGAAGAAGAGTTTTCCGGAACCGTGACTGAAATTGGCAACAGCCCCCTGCGCACGGGCACCGGCAGCAGCACCGAGGCCGTGGATTTTGAAGTGAAAATCACTTTGAACGAAACGGTGCCCAACATCAGGCCTGGGCTTTCGGCCAAGGCGGAAATTGTGGTGGCCGAGCGCCTGGGTGCTCTGGCTGTGCCCCTGGGATCAGTGACCGTGCGCGACTGGCCATTGTCCGAAGACGACATCAAGCGCTACAAAGGCAAACAGGCCGCGGCTCAGAAAGAGGCGCTCGGTCCTTTGGGATTTGCTGACGAGGCTGAAGAAGATGATGCAGCCGAAGAAATCAAACGCGAGGAAAAAGAAGGCGTCTTCCTGATGGTCGATGGCTTTGCTAAATTTGTTCCGGTGAAGCTGGGCATTGCCGGGGCTGACGACTTTGAAGTGCTCGAGGGTTTGCAGGAGGGACAGGAGCTGGTCAAGGGACCCTTCCGTATTTTGCGTGAGCTGAAAGATGGCACCACGGTGGCCGTGGAGGATAAAAAGAAAAAAGGTTTCTCCTTCGGTGGGTCGGGTGACTGATGAATCTGTTTGAAGGGGTGCGCATTGCCCTGGGCAGTTTGCGTGGCAACAAGCTGCGCACCTTTCTGACTTTGCTGGGTAATATTGTGGGGACCATGTCGGTGATCGCCGTGGTCTCTCTGATTTATGGAGCCGACCGGTACGTCTCCACGGTGGTGCTGGATGAAGGCACCGATGTCTTCACCATCACCCGCATCAACGGGCTGCAATTTCTGACGGATTTCGATGCATTTCTGGAAAGCCTGAACAATCCCGATCTCAAACTGGATGACCGCGAGTGGCTGGAGGAAAACCTTCTGGAGGCCCGGGCCGTAGGAGCCGCTGTTTCCCGCCAAGGAGATATGCGCGCCGCCGGCAACCGGCACAACGGGGTCAACATTCGTGGACTATCATCTGAGTACACCCTCATGGAAGATCTGCCTCTTTTGCTGGGGCGCCATCTTTCGCCCCTGGATGTTTCCCAAAGCCGGCAAGTGGTGGTGCTGGGTTATGAAGTGGCCATGAATCTCTTTCCGCGCCGGGCCAATCCTCTGGGCCGGGAAGTCAAACTGGGCGGTCGGCATTTTAAAGTGATCGGGGTGGTGGACGAACGTTCCATGGTGCTGGGGAATAACCGCAACCAGTTTGCCATTGTGCCACTGACGTCCTGGCAGAAAGTTTTCGGGTCGGGAGAATCGGTGGACATCAAGGTGGCGGTCAAAGATTTGAACCGTTTGCAGGATGCCATTGATGAAGCAGTGTTCAGCATGCGA
>JAOZJV010000887.1 GCA_029935695.1 Candidatus Krumholzibacteriia bacterium
TCGGCAGACCATACGCAAAGCATGCTGATCAACCTTGGCGTAGATGGCTGTGGTGTCGGTGCTTTGATGCCGAAGAACTTGGGCGATGTCCGACAAGGATGCACCGTTGCGGAGCATCTCAGTTGCTGCTGTGTGGCGCAATGTGTGGGCACTGACAGGCAGTCCAATACGCTGACCTGCATAGCCCGCAATCGACACAATAGCTCCACTGGTCAAAGGACGTATCGGTGCCCGGACAGTGGAAAAAACAGACCGGAACAGGCAACAGGGACGTGAACGATGAAGGTATGAGGCCATCGCAGCCCCAACTTCTTGAGGAAGCGGAAGGCAATCTTGGCGGCCACCTTTGCCGTGGATGGTCAGCTCGCCTTGGTGCCAATCTATATCGTCCAAAGTTAAGCGAGCTATTTCGATAGCCCGAAGACCAAGACGGGCCATCAAAAGTAAAACAGCATAGTTGCGCCGACCAATACATTTGCGCCGATCACAACTCCTCAATAATTCTTTGACTTCTTGCGGTGCCAGGCCTTTTGGTAAACCACGCAGACGCCAGCCAGGCACTGACGGCACCGCACCAGTCAGATCAAGAGCAAGCTCACCACGGATATACAGAAACTTCAGCAAGGAACGCAGGGCTGACACCAGCAACTTGGCTGTTCCTGCTGCCATGCCTTTTGATTCTTTCAAGACGAAAGTGCTGACATCACATGCGGCCAGACGATCAAAATGAAGCTTTCCGTTTCCAAACCGACATGACAGGAACTGGCGGGCAATATTTTGTAAATGGGCCACAGTACTGGGACTTAGCGCCCGTTCAGTGACAAGATATTCTTTGTACTGACAAAGCCACTGGTCCAACTCTGGCAGTGGGCCATACCACGGTGATTCAGGAGGAACAACTCCAGCACTACGAAGATAATTGAGAACCTGATCCAAACCGGATAGTGAAAGGTGGCTGACAAAACCTTCTGCTCTCCGGTAACTGAGAAACCGGCCGAGCTGGTCACCCGATAGATCATCCAGTTCAAGTTCTTGTTGAGCCACCCATTGACTCAATTGCCTGAATACATACAACTGGTTACGAGCTGAAAGTGGGGCATAACCCAGCTCAAGAAGATGGGCCCAAAAACCATCCACGTGAACCTCAAGGGGCCCGGAGATTGCGATTGTCTTAGGATTAAACATAATTACTCCTTTCCCGGCTTTAGGCCGAAAGAGGAGCATCGCTGATGGGCCGGATTATGCCGACTAAGAAAATACTCTCAAGGAGTAATTAGGTATGTGATCACCTGTTAGAGTCAGGGGAAAGAAGCAAGTCGGCATAATGCTGAAGTCGGCATAATGCTCATTATGCCGATATCGGCATAAGCTGCAGCACACCCGAAGGTTGGATAATTCG
>JAOZJV010000340.1 GCA_029935695.1 Candidatus Krumholzibacteriia bacterium
AGGCAGCGAAAAGATTTTTCATCCCTGGAAGATAAATACCTCAAACTGGTGCGGCCAGCACGTAGTTCCATGGGCAAACAAGTGGTCTCGGTTCAATTTCTGAATGTGGATGGCGAGCCCAAATACCTGCTCAAGGATCTGGGCAAAACCACCTGGAATCCCCTGCCCAAGGATGTTCTTTTTGCGCGTCTTGAGCTGCTGAGAGAACAGTTGGGAACCGACCTTTATATCAAGGTGGTGATTCCTGATGACAGTGGGCTTTCCTACAACGAAGCTTGGAATTTCACCAAGACGATTCTGTCACGGTTCGATTATTATTATACTGATGGATGGTGATTTGCTCAATCCCAGGCTGACTTGCGGCTAAGCAGCGCCCAGGCAGCCAGATACACCAATGCGCTCAGCAGCAGCGCCACCCGGAATCCGGCCACAAAAGCCACCAGAATGATCAAAGTCGAGCCAATAACCGATGCTGTGCCATTGACGGCAAAACCCCAGTCAATAAGCTCGCCCACACGCCGGCCTCCCTTGGGAAACGGCATACCCATGAAAAATCCCAACGGAGCGATCAGCAACGCGGCCACGGTCATGCGAGCAG
Organism: Candidatus Krumholzibacteriia bacterium; assembly: GCA_029935695.1. GTDB lineage: Bacteria > Krumholzibacteriota > Krumholzibacteriia > LZORAL124-64-63 > LZORAL124-64-63 > LZORAL124-64-63. The sequence continues at coordinate 599 of JAOZJV010000340.1, forward strand.
CCAAAGTCATTCCACCAAAAGTTGCTGCCACCCAGGGAAAGATCAGCACATCGGCCAGCAACCAGAGAGTGATGCCCACAAACGGCAGACGATCCCCCACAGCCGGGGAGAACCTGCTGCCCAATCCCGAAAAAATCAACAGTGTTGTCAGGATGGTGATCAGGCTGTAGATCGATGGCCCAATCAGCAGCGTGTATTGCTGAATCAACACCACTTCCACCATCATGAATCCCATGCCCAGCATGAAGAAATACAACCAGGGAACGGCCCTCAACCGGTCACCACCGCGAAGGTAAGGAAGCAGATTTAAGGGCACAATCAGCACCAGGCTGACGGCCAGAATCACCGCCACCAGCAGCTTGGCCAAGGGGAAACCACGGAACTCGTACGGGCTCACTTTTTCCAGATTCCCAAACTCGAAATTTTTCCACAAACCCAGTTGGGCGGCAAAAGGCCGGTTGTCGTCACAGGGTGAAATATCGATGGGTAAATCGGCGGCAACGCTTTGCCATCCTTCATTAACAATCTTTTGGTAGATGTTGTCTTTATCCTCATCCAAAGCAGGGTAGAGCAGGTGGATCTGCTCATGCTTCTCAGCAGTCAAAGGCCAGTAGGCGTTTTGACGAATTTCGGGGGTGAGTGGCCGCTTGGAAAGCAGCAGAAGCTTGCGCCGCATCTGGGGCAGATTGTAGATGGCAAAGTGATCTTCCGGATTTTCCACTCCCAGCTCATTGAGCGCCTGGATGACTTCGGTGGTCAGGCGCGGCATGTAGAACTGATGCTCCATGGACAGATAGCCGTCATCGCTGAGGGCGTGCCAATAATCCTTGAATGCCTCCTTGGTGAAAAGATAGTTTTCAGCCATGGCAAAAGAGCCGGAAGCAAGGGCGGCAAAGGTGTTAGAGCTCAGGGAATAGATGATGTCGAATTTGTTTTCGAAACGGCGCACATAACTGCGGGCATCTTCGGTGGCCACGGTCACGCGCGGGTCCTGATAGATGTTGCCGCTGAAATCAGCCAGATAGCCTTCGGTCATGAGGTAGTTGATGTGCGGCACAACCTCGGCCGCGTGAATATCGGTGGCTCCATAAAGCAGGGCCTGAAGGACATCGCCGCCACCGCCGGCTCCCAGTGATAGAAAAGAGCAATCATCGAACTGTTCAATCAGGTTGCGCACGTCAATTCCAAAAATTGCCGCTGCTGAATCAGGCAAAGTATAATCGCCATCAAAAGCACTGACGGGAGAATTGGCGGCATTGTCGATTTCCAGGCCATGATAGTCTTCACTGAACTCATAAATTTTTACTTTAGCCACCGCATCCCAATGGGTGTAACCAACGGGCCCTCGCTCCTGCCTTTCCTTGTGCAGCAGGGTGTCAGCTTTGGTGCCCAGCAGGACCATGGCTCCAATCAGAAGCACAGGTAAGACCTTGGTGCATCTGGGCATCATCAGCAGAGCCCCAAGCAATACCGGCAGGCCACAGTAAAACACAGCCACGGGAGTGCCCAGCAGGTTCATAATCAACACCGCCAGCAGAACGCCAAACCCAGCGCCCACCAGATCGGCCATGTACAGACGGGACAGGTTTTCATGTCCCCGTTTGAATAACATCGACAAAGCCGCGCCACCGAAAAAATAGGCCGAAGCCAGAATTCCCGAAGTGAGGACAAATTTTCCAACCATGGCCCAGCTGTGGAACAGGAGGGTGTAATCGATGCCCACCCTGAAGGCCAGAACCGGACCTGCCAGGGACATCACAGCCGTCATCAGCATCAGCCAGGGCAGAGATCTTTCGTGGCCCAATCCAGGAATCAGCCTGATCGCCAGGGCCCCCATGCCCAACCCCAACACTGCCAGGGAAAGAATGAGAAAGGCAAAAGAGTAGAAAAATTCTGCAGAAAAAACCCGGGTCCAGGCCAATTCGAGAGAAATGAGAGTCAGGGAAATAAGGACCACCGGGAGAGTATTGTTTTTAATCAACAGAAGCCTCTTTGTTGGAAACTAATCAGTTCTGAATCCAGGGAACTCAACTGAGTACGGCATTCCATAATCAAAGTTACACCCAGGCGGTCACTTGATTGAAAATCCATCCAAAACACTCTTCTTGTTAGGTTTTTTCTCTTTTCGGTCTTTTTTCTATTGCAGAAAAATCCAACCTATGCTAAAATATAAACAACACAAGGGAGCCCTGCTCCCGCACCGGCTAGGAGGTTGTCCCATGAAACACCTGACCACCCTGATGATCCTGACCCTTCTGTTTCTCGCCGCCGGCGTTCTTGCTGCCGAAAAACCACTCCCCAACAATCTGCCCACCATTTCCCAAGAGGTGCCCCGCTACCCGGTTCCCGTCAGCATGACCTTTCTGCGACTGGATCCCATGCTTGAGGAGATGGAGATCATCCTCAAAGAAATGCGCGAGCGGGAAGACGAGCTGCTGGACGCGTTGCTGGCTGCAACCGATGAAAAGCAGACTGACCGCCTCATCCAGCGCCTTGAGAGGTTGGACACGGATCGCGAACTGGCCCTGCTGAAAGTGCAGGCCCGGTACGCGCGGCTGGACAGAAGATTTGATTTGGAGAAGGAAATAAAAAGCAAGATCCTGAAAATCCTGAACACCGAGCTGACTGTTTTGAATTAACCGGTCAGCTCTCCGGCCTTGTAAACAACCATGGTCCCGATGCGGGCGGCTCTTCGACAGCTCCCCAGCCCAGCGCGCCAAATTCCAGTAAATCCTGGGGTCGGCGCGCTTTGTGCGTCAGGGCGTAACGCACCAACTCGCCCCGTGCTTTTTTGGAATGCACCGCCACGGTTTTGAGACTGCCATCATCTCGCCGTTCCTTGAACACAGGAGAAATGACCGGGCCCTTCAGGCTTTTGAAATCCAGGGCCTTCATGTATTCCTGGGCCGCCACGCTGATGATCGGTTCGCCAGCTTTCAAGTCTTCATTCACCATGGCGGTCAAATTTTCTTTCCAAAATTCCACAAGATTCCTCGCGTGCCCCACAACCATTTTCTGGCCCATCTCCAAACGGTAGGCTTCGATCAGATCGAAAGGTCGCAGCACCCCGTAAAGTCCTGAAAGAATGCGCACTCTTGATTGGGCGTCACGGCGTTGGGCCGCATCCAGGCTGCCGACATCCAGGCTCTTGTAGACCAGACCAGTGAACCCATAAATGGCGGGGATGGCGGGACGATCGGCCTGACCCCAGAGAGCGGAATTGGCCCGGGTTTCATCAGCTAGTTTTTCGCTCAAAGACATGAGTTTGGTCAATTGGAAACGGTTCAACTTTGCCACCAGCCCGGCCAGCTGCCGCGCCTCGTTCATTTGCCGTGGTTGGGTTGTTTTCAGGCGGGATGGAAATTCTGACCCCATGTTCATGGTCTTGGTGGTGTTCAAAAGCAGGAGCATGTTTTCTCCAGATCAACCGAGGGAATCCAACTCTTCCCAGCGGGCATAACAGGTGGCCAACTCTTCTTCCAGCCCAAGCAAACGCTGGCGGATGGTTTTGGCTTTCTCAGGAGCTTCCTGATAGAGTTTCGGATCAGCCATTTCATCGTGCAGTCCAGCCTGCTCTGTTTCCAGTTCTTCAATGCGCAGCGGGAGTGCTTCCAGCTCTTTACCCTCTTTCCAGGTCAGCTTGGTTTTGCCGGCTGGTTTCGGTTTGCTCTTAGTTGCTTTCTTAGGTTTGTTAGCAGCCAGTTGGGCCGCTTTGGCAGCCTTACTGACCCGGGCCCAATCTGAATACCCACCCACGGTTTCAACCACCCGTCCGTCACCCTCAAGAGCCAGGGTGCTGGTGGTGATGTTGTCCAGGAATTGGCGATCGTGACTCACCACCAGCAAAGTGCCGTCAAAATCCAGCAGCAACTCTTCCAGCAACTCGAGAGTTTCCAGATCCAGATCGTTGGTGGGCTCATCCAGCACCAGCAAGTTAGCCGGCTGGGTGAACAGGCGGGCCAGCAGCAAACGGTTACGCTCGCCCCCGCTGAGTTGGCTGATGGGTGAGCGGGCACGATCCGGAGTGAAGAGGAAGTTCTCCAGATAAGTGACGATGTGCATGGACTGCA
>JAOZJV010000341.1 GCA_029935695.1 Candidatus Krumholzibacteriia bacterium
TCAGATGGCTGCCCGCTCCGCCTCCGCCAAAAAAGTGATCTGCATCTCAGGTGGCAGAGTTTGCGGAACCCAACCCAATGAAGCCTCCGGGTGAGAATCGTAATGGGAAATATACGGTTTGATATCCAGAATCGGGGTCCCATCCAACAGGTCAAAATTTTTGATGAGAATTTCGCGTCCTTTGACTGAAATCAAATCGACACAACTGATGCCCAGTGAATTGGGTCGGTAAGGCGATCGGGTGGCAAAAACACCCTTCTTTTGACCATCGGGACATACAGGGGGATCAACCTTGGGCCGCCACCCTTTGTTCTTGTGAAAAATATAAATGAGCCAGATCTTATCAAACCCGCCCAGGTCTTCCAGCGCCTGTTCAAAATTAAAACCTGGTTCCAGGATCACTTTGCCCTTATTACTGGCAAATTCACCCTGGCGAGGTTGCTGGTATTTGTACTGCTGGGCGGCTTTCACGAATCCGATGGGCTTCAGCTCGATCATACGGGCGGTTCTCCTTTGCATCCAACATCGACGGACCACTGACCATGTCTGATAATGAAGGAAATACATTGGGCCAGCAACCATCATTTGGCCCTCCCTGGGCTGACCGGCTGGTCAAGATCATGCAACCTCCCGAGGATGCCGACCAGGCCCAGCGGTTGTTTCACGGGCGAGGCCACGCCTATGAAGGTCTGGAACATGTGACTGTTGACTGGTTGCCTCCCGTTGCCTTGATCACCCTGTTTGCCCCTGCAGCGCCCCATGAAATTGAAACTTTGGCGGATCACCTCATCAACACCCTGCCCCATTGCAAAAGTGTTCAGCTGCAGCATCGTTATCTCCAGGCGGGCCCCACTGATGTCATCAAAGGAAAGCTTGTTTCCCAGCTGACCATTCAGGAAGGGGAATTGAAGTACTATTTGTCCCTGGGGAAAGCCCGAAATACAGGGCTGTTTCTGGACATGAAACACGGCCGCCAGTGGGTGCAGAAACACAGCAGCAATCAGCGGGTTTTAAACCTCTTTGCCTACACTTGCGGCTTCTCGGTGGCCGCCTTCGCCGGAGGTGCACAAATGGTGATGAATGTGGACATGAGCAGCGCCGCACTCAGCACTGGCAGAGAGAATCACCGGTTGAACAAGCACCCTCTGAAAAGTTTGCATTTCAACAAACTGGACATCTTCAAATCGTTCGGTCGTCTGGCAAAACAAGGCCCGTTTGATCTGCTGATTTGTGATCCGCCAACCTTCCAGAAAGGCAGTGTTGATATTGCCAAAGACTACCCCAAAATCCTGCGGCGCCTGGATCAATTCATGGCCCCTGAAAGCACCGTCATGCTGTGTTTGAACGCTCTGAATCTGGGGCGGGATTTTTTAGTGGATCATATGGCCGAACTGGCGCCCCGTTTTGTTTTGAAAACAGAGTTGAAACCGCCGGCGGTTTTTGTTGAAAGTGAGAACAGGGGATTGAAAATATTGATCTTTGAGTCAGAATAACCGCTGCCTACTCGGTACGTTTTTCCTGCTGTTTCCCTGAATTTTCAGCGATGAACAAACTGCCCACCACAACAGTCAATCCCAACGCCCCTTTGACCATGTCGGCATCTTCGCCAAAAACAACCCACGACACCACCACCGCCAGGGGAATTTTCAGGTTGTTGGCCACGGCCAACCAACCGGCCGGCACTCTGGCAGCTCCGCGATTCCACAGATAAAAACCCAGAGCCGTAGGAAGCAATCCCAGATAAAGCAGTGTCAACACAGCGGGTAAATTCCAAGCTTCGAGAGCCACGCCACCGCCCCATAAAACCCCAAACCCGGTGATCAGAAAAGCTCCCCAGTACATCCACCCGATCATCGCCACATCGGTGGTGCCCAGGCCCTTTTTCAACCCGGGATAAAGCAGCTGCCCCACTGCAAAACACAGATTGGCACCCTGCAGCAGCAGAACCCCTTTCCAGGCCGCCCCCTCAGGAAGCCCCCAGGCCACGACCACGAGGGCGCCAGCCACGGCCACCAATGCCGCGATCATATTTCGCCAGCGCCAGCGCCGGGCCGCTGCGTCAGAAATCAGCACCACATACAAAGGAGTGAAAACCGTGAACAAGGCCACCAACCAGGCGGGCAGGTAGGCGTAGGATGCAATGTACAACCAGTACATGATACCAAATTGGACCGTGCCCAGAAGCATGGCCCGGGCCGCACCCCCGGGGCGCAGAGATCGCTTAAGCAGGAAGGGGGAAAAAACCAGGGCGGCCAGCAACAATCTGCCGGCCGCCACTGTGGCGGGATCCAGACCAGCCATTCGGCCCTTGATCAGACCGAATGAGAAAGCCCATAAAAGCGAGGCCAGAATCAGGTTCAGCATGACCCTCCGCTGATTACTGGACCAGCGTGATCTTGCGAAGGCCGGTTTTGCCGCCGGCATTCAACCGTACAAAATACATGCCCGAGGCCTGGGCCAATCCCTGGCCATCACGACCATCCCAGCGCACGGAATGTTCGCCGGCAGCCTTTTGGCCATTTTCCAAAGTCCGAACCAGGCGACCGGAGAGATCATACACCGAAAGCCTGACCTGAGCATCGGCAGGCAACGCGTAAATGATGTTGGTGCTTGGGTTGAAAGGATTGGGCACATTGGGCAACAGCCGCGGCTCATCCTTCACCAGGCTTGGCACATCACTGGCACCGCCGTAGTTGATCTGGCACAGGACCCAACCGTTGGGATCCAACTGCACTCCACTGACAGATCCAGGAATGGTGAAACTGTAATATTGCACGCGCTGATTGTTTTCAATAGTGAAATTCTGGTTCCCGAGCATCTGATCGATCTTCAGCTCGAGGGTCATATCAAAAACCGGTTCGTTTTGGGTCTGTTCGATACGAACCTGCACCACTGTGCTGCCTGAAATCATTTCGGTGGAGTAATTGACCGAATAATGAGGATGGCCTGCACCGTAAATCCATTGCTGGAAAAAATTGTCCAGGTCGCGGCCACTGACTTCTTCAAAGACATCACGGAGCTGTTCGGTGGTGGCGCTGTCATATTCGAAAGCTTCGCGGTAGGCCAGCAGGCCAGCAAAGAAATCTTCATCGCCCAGTACGCCGCGCAACATGTGAGGCACCCAGCTGGCTTTCAGGTAGGTCAGGTTGTAGTCAAAGATTTCCCAGAAGTTGTTGGGATTCTCCACATAGATGGTGCCATCGCCGTAATAGGCTGCGTCATTCATTTCCTCGCGATACGCAGCAGTGCCTACACTCATTTCCAGCCAGTAAGCTTCGGTCCAGGAGGCAAATCCTTCATTCAACCAGATGTGGTGAAAATCAGCGCAGGTGACCATGTCGCCAAACCACTGGTGTCCCAGTTCGTGGCTGATGATGTGCTCGGAGTAGGCACTGTACGACAAGCTGGTCAGGGTCTGGTGCTCCATGCCGCCGCCCCAGGGAAAATGGGCATGGCCGTATTTTTCATTGATGAAAGGGTACTCACCAAAGCCACCGGAAAAGGCTTCGAGCATATCCACGGTGACGGGATAACCCATCTGCGCCTGGCCCAGGTAGGATGGAATCACGTAATAATCCACCGGCATGGTGGTGGTGCCGTCGAGGCCGGTGTACGTATTGCTGAAAGTGGCAAAAGGATGAATAGCCAGGGACACCAGATATGTGGGAATGGGGTAACGTTCCTTCCAGAAGAATGTCTTTTTGCCGGGAGCAGGAACTGTTGTGGACTCCAGCAAACCATTGCTGGCAACGATCAGGTCATCGGGTACGGTCACGTGCAAATCAACCGAGTCAGCCTTGTCGGTGTTCAAGTCTTTGCAAGGCCACCAGTCACGGGCACCGAAAGGTTCGCTCAGGGTCCAGATCAGAGGGTCCCCACCGTAAGAATCCCAACCGAAATTATCGCCCTCGGGATTACCGGAATAATCGACGCTGACGGTGACCATTTCTCCCGTCTGGTAGGTTCGGTCCAGGGTGACGGTCAGCACATTCGAGCTGTGCACAAAGCTGGCCACATTGCCGGCTGCGGTGGCGGCTGAAACATTCATGTTGCTCAGCAAATTCAGATCCATGGTGGACAGTGAACCACCCACCACCTCGGCCAGAATGGTGGTTGTTCCCGATAAAATGTCTGTGGTCGGATTGAGCTCCATCTGCAGGTCATAGAACGTCACATCGTAGAGTTCCATGTTCTCGGTTCTGGCATCATCATGCTCTTGCATCTTGGCCATCAGGCGGGTTTTGGTTTCAGCTTCCTGCATGCGGAACTGCTGAGTCTGGTAACGATGGGTGAAGGGACTTTCATCCGGCATCGAGGCCAAAGGGGTGGTCAGCACTGCGAGGGCGGGCAGAGCGAAAATCATGATTATCATGACGGCAAGAACCGGGCGAACAAACCAACGCATACGAAAACTCCTGGTAAAACCAAATCGAGAACATGATGAACAACAATGAGTATACTACAGAAATATCACAAAATGGACCCAAGGAGCCGAAAATCCCCCCTATATTTGCGCTTTTTTTTGGCTCCTAAGCAGAATCGCTGGGTGCAACCCTGGATTTTTATCTTGTTGGAATCGGAGCCTGCCGCCTGAATTGGTAACTCCCAAGAGCTTCCTTAATCATATGATGGGAACGATGAGCCAGACCGTGGCAAGCGCTGCAAA
>JAOZJV010000342.1 GCA_029935695.1 Candidatus Krumholzibacteriia bacterium
ACAGATTGGAACGAACGTCGTCGCCATGGCTGATGTTGAACCCAACACCGTTGACGGTCATGGTGGGGCCGGTGGGAAAGTTACCAACCAGAGCGTCCAGAACAACATCGTCCTGGAAGTTGAGCACGGCCACGCCTTCGCTGTCGCGCGCGGTCAGGGTAATGTTGATGGCTTGGTCTACAAATTTATCTCCAGCCGGAACACTGATATCAAAATGATGAACATAATTGTAACAGTTGATTTCCACTTCGGCGGCGGGCACGGACCCGTCATCGGCATCGGCCACGCGCAAGCGCACAGGCTGGCCATCGGCCAGGAAACGCAGGGCATCAAATTGGTACTCACCATTGACCAGGTAAACCGAGCCAGGCAGAACAGCAGCCACATCGGGAGAGCTGAGTTGAGCATGGATAAAATCAGCGTTCACATCGGTGCTGCCGTCACTGTTGACTGCGCGCACATTGATGCTGAAATCTGTTTCCACGGTAACCGCAGGAAATCCGCCCACCATATGGGGGTTGACCACAGTGATCTCCAAGTGGTCAAAAGCGAGAGCGGAACTGGCCGTACCGAGACTGAAAATCAGGATCGTCGCCAGAATCAACACGTGTTTTTGAGTCATTCCATTCATCAGAAACAGCTGCCTTGCTAGGGGTTTTTGCCTTGGCTGATTGCTCAGTTGTTGCAAAATGCCATCCTCCACTGTCCCAAAGTTCCCTATGGGGTCCTTGAGCGTCGCTTTGGATCTATCTACGCACTAAACCGCAAAGCATGTGCCATAGATCATGATTCCTCATGGTTCCTTTGAATTTCTTTTGATGGGTCATTGTTGACAACATGGGCCAACATTGGTCGCAAACCCTTGAGAAGGGTCTTAAAGGGGGTAATTTCTAGGTAAATCAGTGTAAAATTGGAAATTAGTAGTCAGGCAGATGATTTTTGAGGAAATAAACTTCAAACAACATCACCATTGCTCCACACCAGAAACATGAATGCGTTGGGAGAGCCAATTGCGCTGTTGGGACAAGACATATTGTCGAATGAACTCCAGGCCTTCCCGGTCACCATCTTCGGTGACAAGAAATTCCAGACCAATTTCATTCTGATGGTTGTCCTTGCTGGCCAATCTGGTGTTGGCCCGACGAATAATACCTATGATTTCCAGGGGTTCCTCTTCGCCAGGGAAAAATAAGCGGCAGGATACATGGCTGTTTTCCTGGACACGGCTCATCAGTTTGTCCCTGTCGGCAATGATCCTGGCCCCTGAAAAGCTGAGATCCCCCAATCGCCCCTTGATGGAAGAAACGGCTGGAGAATCTTCCCCAATCCCAACCTCAAGATCTTCTTGAACCAGGCAATCAATTTCCACTGGAATGCGCTCAGAGGCCTCGATGCGGAACGCCCGCCTGCGCTGCTCCACTTTCAGTTCGGTGGGCAAGGAGAAATAGACACACTTGACGAAGGAAGAGCCCACAACGGGGTAATCCCCTGTGCCCAAATAAGTTGAATCGAAAGAGATAGCCCGGTCCTGAACACCCACTCGCACCTTGACCCGATCTCCATGCTGCATGGATTGACCTTCCGTCCCCGAAACATCCATGCACACACACAACGCCCGCCTGCCACCCAAAGTGGAGGTTTCAAGCAGAACCCCGGTGTGAATCGTATACACGTCCTTATCTGCCAGAACATCCATCTGGAGATCAATTTCGGTCTTGCGCAGAAAAATCAGGAAATTGTCGATGGCCGACAATGATTTTATTTCCTGGCGGTTTACCCATCCATGGGGAAGATAAGTCGCCGCAAGGCTTGCAATGGCTTCGCCCTCTTTGGCCATGTCCAATTGCGCTTTTGTGGGAACCTCGGCCATCAGATAAAACTGTCCAACATCCGTCTGAAACCGAAATCCAAAGCTGCGAACTCCCTGGCTGAACAGGTTCAGAGGCCCCACCTCCAGATGCTCAACCCAGCCCTGGGGGCGGCGTGTGTCCATCTCCTCCAGGACATTTTCCAAAAACTTTTCAGTCAGAATTTCCAAACCTGATTTTTTATCGGTGGTAATAATTTTTTCTGCCAGGTGGCCGCATAGCATGGCGTCGCATCCCAAATAGATCTGCTGCAGGGTCGCACCACTGAATTTCAACTCTCCGAGGGAGGGAAAAGTCAGGTGGCCATGACGAATCTGGGTGATATTTTCATCTTTAACAGGCAAACCACAAGTGCTTCTTAAAGCATCGTTTCCAGCCATAATTAACATTTTTAATGTTTGTAACAGCATTCAGTCTTCCATTTGACGATCAATCCGGACTGTATATGCTCCGCTTGGGACCACAATCCGAGTGATGATTCTCTTTCTGCTCTATCGACAATTTCCTCCTTGGATTAACCTTCAATATTGAAGAATATCTCGATGATGGGTTTAGTGGTGACCAATGAGGAGCTGGAGGTTATCGTTCCCTATCAATTCACTCCTTCTGACAGGCAGGTTTCTGTTGAATCGATCCACTGATAACCCCATTAAAACGACCCCGGGTTCTTCAACTCCCCTGGGCGCTTCCTGCCAATACGGTGGCGTTAATTTTTCGGTCTATTCTTCCTGCGCCATTGGTCTGGATCTGCTTCTTTTCGATCAACCCAACGACCAGACCCCCTCCCACACTATTGTTTTGCATGCCCAAACCAACAAAACGGCCAACTATTGGCATGTGTTGGTCCCCGGCCTGAAGCATGGGCAAATTTATGCCTGGCGAGCCCGTGGGCCTCACCAACCAAAAGAAGGGCACCGGTTCGACGCTGATAAAATCCTTCTCGACCCCTACGGGCGCGCCACCACTGGATGGGACATATACGACCGTGCTGCCGCCAAGGCCCAGGGCGATAATGCTGGCCATGCCCTGCGCAGTGTTGTGGTTGACCTTGGACGGTACGACTGGGAAGGTGACCAGTGTTTGCCAGAACCGGCCGGCCGGGAAGTCATCTACGAGATGCACGTCTCGGGTTTCACCAAATCTCCATCCAGCGGTTTACCCATCCCTTTGCGCGGCACCTACGCCGGCTTCATCCAGAAAATTCCTTATTTGAAGGAACTGGGTATCACGGCCGTGGAACTTTTGCCCGTGCATCAGTACGATCCGCAGGATGCTCCAGAGGGTTTCACCAATTTCTGGGGCTACAGCACGGTTGGTTTTTTTGCACCGCACCACAGTTACAGCAGTGATCCAAGCCCCTGCGGCCCGGTGGATGAATTCAGGGATATGGTCAAGGCCCTGCATCAGGCCGGCATCAGAGTCATCCTCGATGTGGTGTACAACCACACCACCGAAGCCGGCACCGATGGTCCCCTCATCAGTTGGCGGGGCCTGAGCAACAAGGACTACTATCTGCTGGATGACTCTCCGTCCTGTTTTGCCGATTACACCGGCTGCGGCAACACCATCAATGCCAACGGCCCGGTGGCTGCCCGGATGATTCTGGACAGTCTGCACTACTGGGTTCAGGAAATGCACGTGGATGGCTTCCGCTTTGATCTGGCTTCGGCCATGACCCGCGGCAGCGATGGCCAGCCCATGAAAACCCCGCCTCTGATTGAAGCCATCAACAGCGACCCCATCCTGGCCGGCACCACCCTCATCGCCGAAGCCTGGGATGCGGCGGGCCTCTACCAGGTGGGCTCCTTCCCCGGTGATCGTTTTGCCGAATGGAATGGACCATTCCGGGATCACACCCGCAGCTTCTGGCGCGGAGATTCCGGAACCATCGAAAACATTATGGGCCGCATCGTAGGCAGCCCCGACCTCATGTCGTCGGAAAACGAAGTGCCCAGCCACAGCATCAATTTCGTCACCTGCCACGATGGTTTCTGCCTTAACGATCTGGTCAGCTACGAGCAGAAACACAACCTTAAAAATGGCGAAGAGAACCGTGACGGCAGTGACAACAATCTCAGCTGCAACCATGGTATCGAAGGCCCCACCGATGACCCGGCCATTGATGCTCTGCGCCAAAGACAGATCCGAAATTTTCTGGTGATGCTTTTTCTCTCTCACGGTACTCCCATGATGCTCATGGGTGACGAGATTAGTCACACCCGCCTGGGCAACAACAACCCCTGGAACCAGGACAACCAGCGCAACTGGTTCAACTGGAATCTGGTGCAGGAAAATTCAGACCTGCTGCATTTTGTAAAGCAACTCATCAGTTTTTCCAGTGGGCTGAAGGTGCTGCAGGAAGACCGTTTCTGGTTTGCCACCAGTCCCCGGAAAACTGGTGACATCACCTGGCACGGGCTGAAACCCAACCACCCGGACTGGTCCCCAACCTCCAGGTGTATCGGTTACAGTTTGCGCGCTGCCGATGGGACCAACGACCTGCTGGTCCTGCTCAATGCCGGTGAGACACAGGAAACATTCAGCCTGCCCAAGCCACCGGCCAACTCAGCCTGGTATCAGGTCATCGACACATCGTTGCCGTCAACACAGAATTTCGGTGACTTCCGGGAAGCTTCTGCTGTCTTGGAGAAGAAAGTAATTTTAAAGTCAAAAAGTGCCGTTGTGTTGATCGTTAAGTGACCAAATGCCTAATATTTCAGCCAGATACATCGCCGTAAGTGTTTTCTTTATGGCCAACAAAGCGTACCTGATGAATAAACACGTAGCAG
>JAOZJV010000343.1 GCA_029935695.1 Candidatus Krumholzibacteriia bacterium
ACACACCGGTGAGCCAGTTTTCATCGTTGCCCAGGAAACGAAGTGGGTTCTGCAGGGTGTGGAATTCCACACCTTCGGCTTTGGCGTGGTGCACTTCTTCAATGCGGGCGGGCATTTGTTCTTCGGCTCTGCGATAAATGATCAACGACCGTTTGGCGCCCATGCGCAAGGCCGTGCGGGCGCAATCCATAGCCACATTACCGCCGCCCACGGTGGCAATGGATTTACCGGTGATCAATGGGGTATCAGTTTCGGGGAAACTGTACGCCTGCATCAGATTCGCCCTGGTGAGATATTCGTTGGCGGAATACACACCAAGGAGATTTTCTCCCGGGATTTTCATGAAACGGGGCAAGCCGGCACCAGTACCGATAAATACCGCATCGTAATCATCGATAATTTTTTGCACCGGAGCAGTTTTGCCCACCACGAAATTGTATTTGAACTGCACGCCCAATTGTTCCAGGTAATCCACTTCTTTCTGGACGATGGCTTTGGGCAGACGGAATTCAGGGATACCGTAAATCAGGACACCGCCGGCTTTGTGGAAAGCTTCGAAAACGGTGACTTCATGGCCTTCGCGGATCAAATCTCCGGCAACAGTGAGACCGGCGGGACCGGCGCCCACAATAGCGACTTTCTTTCCCGTGGGGGTGGGTTTGGGAGGCAGGGGCACTTCGCCATTTTCCCGTTCCCAATCAGCAAGGAACCTTTCAAGGCGGCCAATGTTCACTGCCAGAGTAGGGTCTTTGCGGAATTTGCCGATGGTGCAGGTCAGCTGACACTGCTCTTCCTGGGGGCAAACACGGCCGCAGATGGCCGGCAGAAGGTTGGTTTCCTTGATTTTACTCACTGCAGCGGCAAAATCGCCGTCTTCAATGAGTTGAATAAAGGCGGGGATATCAATGCCCACGGGGCAGCCTTCGGTGCAGAAGGCCCGTTTGCATTGGATGCACCGTTTGGCTTCCATCATTGCCATTTCAGCAGTATAACCGGTGGGCACTTCGTCAACATTGCGGACACGTTTCATGGCGTCCTGTTCCGGCATATCAACCGGCTCTATTTTCATCCTGTCTTTTTTCTTCATGATGAATCCTTTCGCAGGGAGTCTTCCAGCTTGCAGCCGGTTTCTCCCATATAATGATCCATGGATTCCTTCTCGTATTTGTTATACATGGTCAGCCGGCTCATCATCTCGTCGAAGTCCACCAGGTGCCCGTCGAATTCCGGCCCGTCAACACAGGCAAATTTGGTTTCATTGCCCACGGTGACGCGGCAGCCGCCGCACATGCCGGTACCATCGACCATGATGGGGTTCAGGCTGACGAGGCAGGGAATGTCGAGTTTTTTGGTCAGGAGGCTGACAAATTTCATCATAATGGGCGGTCCCATGCAGACGCAGAGGTCATATTTATTGCCTTCATCCACCAATTTCTGGATGGCGTCGGTGACCAGGCCTTTCATGCCATAAGATCCGTCATCTGTTGTGATGACAAGGCTATGGCTGGCATCCTTCATCTGCTGCTCGAGGATCAGGAGCTCTTTATTGCGAGCGCCCAGAATGCTGGTGACCTCATTTCCAATTTCTTTCATGGCTTTGGTCACTGGATAAAGCGGAGCTGTACCGATGCCGCCGCCCACACAGAGCACATTGCCAACTTTTTCGATGTGGGTGGGTTCACCCAAAGGTCCGCAAATATCAGGAATGGCATCACCTGCTTTGAGTTGAGCCATCTCCAAAGTGGTTTTACCCACGGCCTGAACGATGAGGGTGATACTGCCTTCTTCCCGGTTCACATCGGCGATGGTCAGGGGAATGCGTTCCCCTTTTTCATTCACGCGGATGATAACGAACTGACCGGGTTGGCGGTACTGGGCCACATCCGGAGCATCGAAACGGAAGAGGTGGACATTGGGTCCCAGGACGGTGTGTTCGAGGATTTGGTGCATCGAAAGGTCCTTTCTTGACATGAAGATCGGCGGCTGGAGGGCCCTGCAACATGGGGGCATACTACCCCATAGGCCCGGCGCACCGGATAAGGATCTTCGCATATTGTAGAATTCAAATCAACAGCAACAATGGGAATAACGTGGAAATATTGCGCTAAAGAGGATGGTTTGAGTCTTGTAAGGAGAGTAAAAATTTCCACGCTGGGACAACCCTGATTATGCCAGCAGGTACTTCAATACTTCGTTCTTCATTCCTTGTTACAACAACACCAGTGACCAGGTTCAGCTCAGACATGGCTGTACTCAATGCGTTGATTTCACGCTCTCTGGTTTTGGGGTCATTAATGGTTTCGTAAGCTTGAACAAGGTATTGCGATCCATCGGGTAATTTGGTGATGAAGTCCACCTCATGTCCGGTATTGGTTTTGTAGTAAAAAATTTCAGATGATACACGTCTCAGCGCAGTAAAAACCAGATTTTCAAGCAGGTGGCCTGAATTAGTCAAGATCCCCGACGATATGGATTTGACCATTGAATGGTCGATGCAATAGATCTTTTTGGGATTGGCATTGCTTCGAGCCAATGAGGCATCATAGAGGCGGACTGTAAACATGAAGTAGGCATCTTCAAACCAAGTCAGATAGTTGGATACGGCTTGTTTGGGTGCCTTATGACCTAACGATTTCAAATAGCCGGTGAGGCTGTTGACGGTAAATAAAGATGCGGCATTGTCCATTAATCGATGGGCAAGATCTTTCACCGCTTTGGGATGAGAAATATCATACCGCTCAACTAAATCCTTGAATAAGACAGCATGAAAATATTCCTGGTGAATTTTGGTTCGCAAGTGTTTGTCCAGTTCCATCACTTCTGGAAACCCACCAGTTTGCCAATACTCTTCAAAAGTTTTCTGGATTAAAAGACGCTTTTTGGTTGGAATGTTTTTAGGGATGGATATTTTTTTATGATCCAGAAATTCACGGAATGAGAAGGGAAAAACCTCCCAGGACAAGGCACGCCCCCGCATTTAGCCGCCGGGGTACTCCGGTTTCGAGTACGAGGTCGTGAAAATCTAAAATTATTGATTGAATTGTTTTGAGCATAAAAAATCCACCTGGCTATAAATCTTTCCAGTTTGGCGTCTAACTGGTAATAATTATAGCCAGGTGGCGTGCTGGGTCAACAGTATTTTCTACAGCCCTTTTTCTCCGATATAACGCTCAGCTTCAATGGCGGCCATACATCCAGTGCCCGCCGAAGTGATCGCCTGGCGGTACACATGATCCTGAACATCACCGCAGGCATACACGCCAGCAATCTCCATGGCCGTCACATTGGGCTGGGTGATCAGGTAGCCATTCTCATCGGATTTCAGGACTCCATCGAGGAATTGGGTGTTGGGGGTGTGGCCGATGGCGATGAAACAACCGGTGACAGGCAGCTCGCGCAATTCGCCGCTTTGGGTGTCTTTGAGCATCAATCCTTTAAGGTTCCCCAGATCATCACCCACATAACTATCAATAACACTGTTCCAGGCAATATCGATTTTGGGATGATCAATAGCACGCTGTTGCATGATTTTTGAGCCACGGAACTCATCCCGGCGGTGAATCAGGGTTACTTTGGACGCGAAATTGGTGAGATAGGTCGCTTCTTCGAGGGCAGTGTCACCACCGCCGACGACGGCAATTTCCTGCTCGCGGAAGAAAAAGCCGTCGCAGGTGGCGCAGGCGCTGAGGCCCTTGCCCATAAAGTTGGCTTCATTGTCCAGGCCCAACCAGCGGGCGGTGCTGCCCGTGGCAATGATCACCACAGGAGCCTCATAAGCTGCTTTGCTGGTGTTGACTTTGTGCACATCACCGCTGAAATCCACACTGATGACCGTCTCGCTGTGAAACTGTGTGCCAAAGCGCTCGGCCTGGGCCTTCATTTTCATCATCAGTTCCGGGCCTTCAACACCTTCGGGGAAGGCGGGAAAATTTTCCACTTCAGTTGTTATAGTCAGCTGGCCGCCAGGTTGGTCACCTTCAAAAAGAATGTGGGGGATGTTGGCGCGACCAAGATAGATGGCGGCAGTGTAGCCAGCAGGACCTGAGCCGATGATGATGGCTTTGGGAGTGGTATTTTCCGTCATGAGGGTATTACTCCTGAAATTAATGATGCAGGGTTCACGAACCCGAAGTCAGATTTACTTCGAATATTTACTAATTTTATGTCAGTTGTCAATGTGACGGTTCAAATTTAAAGCCTGATGAACCTATAGATTTCCCTTCCTGTTTCCTTGACGAATGGCCCAATAAGTATTATTTATACCCACTTCAAAGGAAATTCCCCGCAGATCTGACTGATACACAGTTGGTTCCGTTGGGATTTTCTGCGCGCTGGATTGCTCTGGAACCCTGGTTCCAACAATAAGACCCGATGCACGAGGTCGCGTGCTTACAGTATTGGGGCTAAAGCCCATTTCAGTCGGAGAAAATGCGATGTACGCAGTAGTTAAGATTAAAAATCAACAGTACAAGGTCACTAAAGACCTGACACTGCAGGTGCCTCTCTTCAATGAAGAAGCAGGCACAACTTTGAACTTTGATGAAGTTCTCATGGTTTCCGATGGCGATGACGTCAAAGTTGGTACCCCTCTCATCGAAGGCGCCAGCGTCACTGCCGAGGTCCTGGAGCACGGCCGCAGTCGCAAAATTGTCGT
>JAOZJV010000888.1 GCA_029935695.1 Candidatus Krumholzibacteriia bacterium
TCTTCATGGGACGCGGTCTGCCCTGAATCGGCCCTCGGTCCTGGCCCTGGCTGCGACTGCGACCGCGATCCCGGTCACGCCTCGCAGGACGGGGTTCATCCCACCGGCGGTTGGATAAATCCCGGCTTTCAACAGCCTGCAGGGGCCGGTCTTTCTGGGCCATGCACAAGACACCGGCGGCCAGTTTCAGAATGTCGATATCCATCTCTTCCATGAGTTCGAAACTCAAATCCTGGAAGAAATCCATATTTTCCTTTTCCATGAGCTCAACCAGACTGTCACGGAATTTTTCAATGCGCTTGCGTGTCACGGTGTCGTGGCTGGGCATATCCATACGCTCGATGGATTTACGGGCCACACGCTCAATGGAACCGAGCAGACGCCTTTCCCGTGGGTTGGCAAACAGGATGGCTTTGCCATAACGCCCCACCCGGCCCGTCCGGCCAATGCGGTGAATATAGGTTTCCGAATCACCGGGAATATCGTAGTTGATCACCAGAGAGATGCGCTCCACATCCAACCCCCGGGCTGCCACATCGGTGGCCACCACGATATCAATGTGGCCGGTTTTCAGACGCTTGATGGTGCGTTCCCGGGCTTGCTGATTCATGTCCCCATTGAGGGGGGAAACATCGAACCCGCGGGCATTTAATTTTTCGGCCAACTCAGTGGTGGCCAGCCGGGTCCGGGCAAAAATCAAAATACCATCGTAGGATTCGGTTTCCAGAATGCGAGCCAGGGCTTCAAATTTAGCATGGTTGGGCACCACCAGATAAACCTGCTCGATATTCTCGGCAGTGTTTGTTTTGGATTCGATGCGCACTTCCACTGGATCTTTCAGATACTTTTTGGAGATGCGCCTGATCTGAGGAGGCATGGTCGCTGAGAAAAGGGCCATCTGTCGATCATCAGGAGCCTTGGACATGATGGTTTCCACATCCTCCACAAACCCCATGCGCAACATTTCATCGGCTTCATCCAGGACAATGGTGTTGATGCCACTGAGGTCCAGGGTGCGCCGGCTCAAGTGATCCAGCATGCGTCCGGGAGTTCCGACAATGACATGGGGCCCACGCTGCAATTGCTTGAACTGGAAGGCATAGCTCTGGCCACCGTAAATCGGCAGCACATGGAAACCTTTCATATGTCGAGCATAGGCCTGAAAAGCTTCTGCCACCTGGATGGCTAACTCGCGCGTTGGTGCCAACACCAGAACCTGAGGCGATTTATTTTTCAAATCGATTTTTGAAAGCAAGGGTAGGGCAAAAGCACCCGTCTTTCCCGTTCCGGTTTGGGCCAGCCCCAGAACATCCTTGCCTTCGAGCAAAGGAGGGATGCAGGCCGCCTGAATGGGCAAGGGTGATTCATAACCCAATTCGGTGACGGCTTTGACA
>JAOZJV010000344.1 GCA_029935695.1 Candidatus Krumholzibacteriia bacterium
CGTGGTTAACCATCTTTGCGTTCTGCTTGTGATTTACCTGCTCCTTTTCCGGGTCTTTTCAATATCGCTGCCCACTGGGGGCCATGAAAAAACAGACGACGGACTGTTGCGCTGGTTATTAATGCCGATGTTGATCCTCTACACACTTCAGTATCACCCACTGGCGGTCACTCTCGGACACGGCCAAATCAACCTGGTGGTGCTGGTGTTGCTTTGCCTTTTCTGGCTGACTCTTCGCGCCCGGTCAAACCCCGCCCTGGTGGGTCTGCCCCTGGCCGCGGCCATCCTGCTGAAAACCTACCCCCTTCTGTTTGTACCCCTGCTGTTGATCCGGCGGAAATTTCGAATTGCGGCCTTTACCGGGTTGTATGTGGGAATTCTTGTGGGGATCAGCATGGTCGTTCTGCCGGAAAATGCCTGGAGTGATTGGATCAATCTGGTTCTGCCCACTGGGGGTTACGGTCAGTCTCCCGGCAATGTGTTTTCTCCGGCCATCCCCTGGAATCAAAGTCTCAATGGTTTTACCGCCCGAATTTTTCTGCATCCCGCATACGCCATGAACCTGAATCCAGGTCTGGCCCGGATCATTCCCTTATTGGTTTCCGTTCTTATCATTAGTGTGCTGGCCTGGTTGGCCAGCAGGCTGACCAGCCGGCACGAAACCCGCTATGTGAATGATGAATTTGTACTGGTGCTGCTTTCTATTTTTCTGATTGCCCCTCTTTCGTGGGAACATCACCTGGTCTTTGTGCTTCCGGCAGCCATGTTGGCCCTGATTCAGCTCACAACAGAGAAAACATCTTTTAAAATTCTGATTCCCGTAGGGCTGGCTGTGGGTTTGATGGCCTGGCCGCTGCCTTTTCTCTTCCGCATTTCCGACAAGGGTCCACTGGGGCTTCTGGTGTCCCTGAAGTTGTTCGCGGTGGCTGTTTTGTGGATTTATTTTGTCGGAAGACTATTCAAGTTGCTGGGTCAGGAAAAAGAATTGGCCCAACCGCCCGGGCCAATACAAAAAAATATCTAAGTCGTGTGTGGTTAATAAATTAACAACATCTTCTTGACTCCCATTACCCAAGTGGGATATAGTGGTTGGACAACTTTCCAGCAGTCTCAGAGCTTTGCAAGTGCCACGCACACCAGGGAGAACCTCATGAAAAGTCGGTCACACAGCCTTTTGATTTTTCTTATCCTGCCAGTGCTTTTGATGATGGCCTCACCCGTGGCAGCTTATGTTGGGTCGGATGTGTGCGCCAACTGCCACGGATCACAACATGCCAAATGGATTGAATCGGGTCACCCTTACAAACTCATCAAAATTTTCGACGAAGCACCCACCCACTCCTTCCCCGATATCGCCCAATATCCCAACGACCCGGTAGACCCGCCCATGGGATACACCTGGAGTGATATTTCCTACACCATCGGTGGATACGGCTGGAAGATGCGCTGGATTGACAACAACGGGTACCTCGTCACCGGTATCGAAAACAACCAGTACAACTTTGAAACCGATGCGTGGACGAATTACCATATCGATGAGCCGGCAGGGACCAAGCCCTACGATTGTGGATCCTGCCACACCACGGGCTGGGTGCCATCCGATGATGGCATAGCCGGTAACAATCAGGATGGCCTCGAAGGAATGCTGGGTACTTTCTTTGCCGGTGGTGTGCACTGCGAACAATGCCACGGCCAGGGTGATGACCATGTGAATAACCCCCATGGCGTAAACATGGAAATCGATTCCAGTTCTGAGTTCTGTGGCCAATGCCATACCCGAGACCCGGAAAACCACATCGCCTCCGGTGCCGGCTTTATCAAACACCATGAACAGTTCGACGAATGGTTGCATTCCCCCCACGCCTCCGGCCCTGGTTGCAACAACTGCCACGACCCTCATTCTTCGGTCAAATTTGATCCAGTGGCTCCCGGCTATGGAACCAATGTTTCCTGCGAGAACTGCCACGCAGAACAGGCAGCATTCACCGCCCACATGGGTTATCCCGACTGCAAGAATTGCCACATGCCCAAAGCATCCAAAAGCGCCGTGGCCATTTCTGACTATGAGGGAGATTTGCGAACCCACATCTGGTCCATCAACACGGACCCGGTGGGAAAAATGGAGGGAATGTTCACCCCCGATGGTATGTATGTCATTGAAGACGACCAGGGCATGGCCCAGATCACCCTTGATTTTGCCTGTTACAGTTGCCACCAGGATGAAGAAGGGACAGGTGGCAATAATTCCATGCGAACCCTGGAGGAATTGTCCGCCTTTGCCTTCAATATGCACGGCACGCTTTCAGATGTAAGGCCTGAGGTGATCCCTTCAGTGGTGATGCTGGGCAATGCTTTCCCTAATCCGTTCAACCCTCAAACCAAGGTATCATTCACGGTTGAAAGCCCGCAGCATATCACCCTCAGTGTTTTTGATATGTCCGGTCAGAAGGTGGCCGTTCTGGTGGATCAGGTTTTTGATGAGGGAGCCCATTGCGCCGACTGGAATGGAAAGAATACTTTGGGACAGGATGTGGCGTCGGGAACTTACCTGGTGAATATCAGAGCGAAGAGTGTTTCGGAGTCATTGAAGATTCAGTTGGTTCGGTGAGTTGTGGGGCATCATGCCCCCAACAGCCGGCTCTGCAGCAGAACCTCCATGTCGCGCCGGCCATCAGCGATTATCAGGACAAAAACACGATCATCGACAACCCTGTAGATGATGCGGTAGGGCTTGAATAAAACCTCGCGATATTCCTTGATGCCCAAATTGGATAACTCACCAGGATACACCCTCCGGTTTGGATTTTCTCCCAGACTGATGAGTACCTTTTCAATCTCACCCAGGACGTAATCAGCTTTTCCAGGGACATCGTTACTGTCAATATAGCCACAGAGTTCAGCAAGGTCCTGCACGGCGTCAGCGGTCAAACCGACTGTATAAGACATCAGGATTCCTCTGGGTCCTGATTGGAATCGGCACGCTGCTCCCGCAATTTTTTAGTGGCCTCAGCAACGGAATAAATATCAGTCTGCCTTCCTTGTATGCAAAAAGCAGGAGCCCCAAAGGACTCCTGCTTTTTCATATTCAATCCATTCAAAGGGACCGGCGGTTGTTGCATCCCCTACTTCACGAGAGTCAAAGTCTGAGCAGCAAATCCACCCGAACTTTGAGCCACCACGCGATACATACCAGCCGGCAAAGCAGACCCCGTAGTATTCAGCCCATCAAATCGATAAGAGGCGCGGCCCGATGCATCGGTGCGCACCGTGGTGTTCCGGACCCGTCGGCCCCGCAAATCAAAGACCGAAACAGAGACGATCTGATCGGGCGAATCCTGGATGGATAAATCGGCAGCAGGATTGCAGGGGTTCGGGCTGGGCAAACCCAGGTTCAGGGTACCCAACAGAGAGTTGTTGCCTGGCACAGCCGAAAGTTCATTGCTGGCCGGAAGGATGAATTGGAAAGGCGGCAAAGTCGTAACCAACGGAGCAGAGGTCAGCTCACTGCCGCTGAAAGCATCGAAAACGCGGATCCCGGCACCGGCCAACTTACGGTCGGCAACATACAATTGGAAATCTCCATCCCAGGCTAAATCGGCCAGGTCGTAACCCGTGCTGGTGAGGATGGGCACGGTACTTCCACTGCCTGGATTCACCCGGCTGATGCGTGTCACAAAGGAGGTGTTACTGGTCAGAGCGTACAGCTGACCATCAGCGGTGGGCACAAAGTTGACGATGTCTCCGCCAAGCTGTTCCTCGGTCATCAGGTATCCTTCACTGAGATTCGATTGCGGATTAATGGTTTCAATCCCGCCATCATTTACAGCCCAGTAACCAGCGCAACCTACCAGCAGTTTCTCATCATCACCCAGTCGTATTTTCGTATAAGGATTGGCCCCGTTCAGACTGACGGGGGTATCCCATTGCAGAGTTTCCAGATCCAGCACCAGCAACTGGCCCGGACCCGAAGGGGCGTACCAATTGCCACGGTCAAGTTTCTGACAGGTCACATAGAGATGGTTTTCATGCACCAGCAACCAGCCCGTTTCCGGCAGGCCGTCATCGTCGGCGTAAGCTGAGGTGTCGAAGGTTTGCACCACCACACCGGCTTCAGTGTCCACTTGCAGAAGCACAGCTTCATCGTAGCAGCTGACAAAAGCACGGCCCTGATCATCGAAAGCAATGTCCTGGGGATTGCGTCCGTCGCCAATGGAAAATTCCCGCACCAGGGCAAAATCATCGGCCGGGTTGTGGATGCGGATCAGGTTGGAGCCCCCGCGCCCCACGATATAAACCAGACCATCGTGGTGGCGTCCCACGGCGTCACCGGGAATAACTGCCAGCTCACCTGACACTGCCCAGGGCGAATCCTGCTGGAAGGATTGCACCCTGCCAAACACACTGTAATCGGTGGTGATAACCCAGGGCCCATCCGGCACATCGGCCAGGGCGGAACAGGTCATCAGTGTCATCAGGAATATTAAGGCGATGCTTTTCATTTTCGCTCCATTGTTCAGCGGTTAAAGCGCACAGCCACTTGCCAGGTGCGCCCGGGCAAGGGAAACTGCACAACATCATTGGTGCGGTCGTCAGTCAGATTGATCACATCGGCGGAGATTTCCAGATTTGGGCCTACCAGCCGGGTCAA
>JAOZJV010000889.1 GCA_029935695.1 Candidatus Krumholzibacteriia bacterium
TGGATCTCGTGTCAATACGATTCTCGCGCCGCAGATTGAAGAACTTAAAGTGGGAGGAAAAACAGTTTTCTGGCAGGTTCATGATAAAGGAATGCGCCGTAATTTGGGCAGATGGGCAAGCAAATATGCTGATACCGTCATCGGCAAATTTCTCTGGGAAGATGGCGGTCAGAGCTTCACTCTTGATGGGCGTTTGCTTACCAAGGAAGAGGGCGTGAAGATCATCAAATCCCTTGAGCCATATATATTTAATTAACAATTGGAGAAAAATGGTCCGCCAGGGCGGACCATAAGCCGGGTCATTGGCTTGGTCATTTGCATTGCTTTCACCAGGGAAAAAATGTTATCATTCGCTCAACACCTTCCCTGGAGCAACAAATGACTTACAAAAATTTGACCATCCTGACTGCCCTCTTCCTGGCCCTGACCGCATCTGCCGCCATGGCCGACTACATATCCCCCGGCATCGGCAGTGTCATGTCCATGGATACGCTGGTTGCCCAATCAGGCGGCGTGGTCACCGGTTTTGGTGGAGTGTACCAGATCCACGAAACAGTCATTATCTCCCAGAATGACCGTTTGGATATCACTCCTGGCAATACGATCACTTTCATCGACGAAGCCGGCAACATCGGCCTGATGATCCGTGGCGGCCTGCGCGCCCTCGGCACAGCCGAGAACCCAATCCTGCTGACCGGAAGCGTGGTCAATCCCGGCTCCTGGCGCGGCCTCGATTTCACCGGCACCAACGCCAGCTCCGAATTTCATCTCACCCATGTGGAAATCGCCTACGCCGATATCGCAGTGGACGCATACGGCGCAGACATCCTGCTGGAAAATTGCGACATCCACCATTGCCAGGACAAGGCTATTGATATCTCTTCGGCCAACGGCATGATCACCGGCAGCCATCTGCACCACAACCAGCAGCGCACCGTCACCATGACCCTGACCGCCTCCCCCACCTTTGAGAACTGCACCTTTGACAACAACAACCTGGAAAACTCTTCGCCCTACCCGTACTTCAACGTGGGCCTGCAAGGTGTGAATTCTCCCGTAATCCGCGGCTGCACCATCGAAGGAAACGGCAACCAGATGAGCGGCGGCATGGCATTCTGGGCCAGCTGCAACGCTCTGGTTGAAAACAACACCATCTCCGGTTGTGGTTACGGCATCCTCTGTTACAGCACTGGCGCCAACCCCACCTTGCTGGGCAACACCATATTGGACAACAACATCCATCCTGACACCGTGAACTGGGGATTCGGCGTGGCCTGCAACGGAAACAACGCCCCAATCCTGACGGAAAATGAAATCAGCGGCCACTGGTACGGAGTTGCAGCCATCAATGGTGGCCAACCCAACCTGGGCAATGTGGACAACGTTTTCCCT
>JAOZJV010000345.1:0-4416 GCA_029935695.1 Candidatus Krumholzibacteriia bacterium
TCACCGGCGGTACGGGATCTTCTGGTTCATCCGGTGAGAAAAGACAGCCTGTGGTGCCCACAAGCAGGGCCAAAATGGCAAAAAGGAGCAACAGATTTTTCAGTTTCATGGCTTTTCTTCCTCCAAAAACAGTTGATTATTCAGGCAAGTTGAATGTATCTGACATCCTCTTACCCGGAAAATCAGCTTTGGTTCCGTGTTATTCAGGCTTTATTTTAACATATCCTAAGATTATTTGCTACCAAATGTTCCCCGCAACACCCCCATGGTGGGTAAAATGTTTCCGTTATCAGGGTCACTTTCGCCTATCTGATCTTCCCAGCGATAAACATACCAAAAGTTCCCTTCAAAACGAAAAGTAATTATGGCAGAGGCCCGGTACCTGGTCTCTGCACCATCACTGGTGTTGGTCACTCTGATGTAGTAAATGACGCTTTCCCAACTCACTTCGTCGCCAACAGGGTCTGGTATTACAAATTCGTCATTTCGCATTTTGGACAGGTTGCTTACCCCGGAGGAGTAGAAACTGGTGACAAAACTCATTTCCCTGGCCAGGTCCCAGCCCACAAAAGCGCCAGGAAACTGGGCTTCAGCCTCAGAATCGGGAATGTAAGTAAACTCCGGGTGCAGATTTTCTTCCCAGCCGAAACTGTCGTTGTAGTTCAGGGACAGCTGGAGGTTTTCCCAAACCTTTTTGGGATCGGTGCGCGGCAGGTAGGGAATGGGCTCGCCTGTGGGGGGCTCCGGATCCCGGGGCTGGAAGAGGCATCCACTGAGCACAAAGAGTGTCAGCACCATCATTGGCCAGGCAAAACGTGCTTTTATCACCTTAGAACTCCCATTTAAGCCAAATATCAGATTCCCAATAATCGGAACTGGCTTCCGAAATACTGGGTCCATAGCCATTGTGTTTTTTGACCATGGCCGACAACGTGATGGGGTTATTGGTCCCCCACTTGCGGTTAACCCGGGTGCCAACCCAGATTTTGCCTTCCAAACGCTCGGCAACCTTGTCCACAGTGCTGACGGTGGTTTTTTCGTCCTTCGTGCTGTAAGTGGACCCTTCGAGAGTCACCCCGTTGGCCACTTTAAAGACAAATGACAGATCTATTTTATTGATTTTCTGCCTCTGGCTCACAAAATATTCACTGCTGCCGGTGGTGCCTTCATTGGTCTTGTCTGCATTGAAGCGCTTGTTGTAATCATATTTTACATTAATTTCAAGGCGCTTGCCGGCCTTTATTTTGACATTTGTGGTCAAATTGCCGCGCTTGTTGTAGTTGTCCGCACGGTTGGAATTCTCAAGTTGTGAGTAAAGATAATCAGTGTATTGGATATAGATACGATAAGATTGGCTGAAAGTCAGCCAGGGGGACAGAGGCCAGCTGTAACCGGGTGCAATTTCATAACTGTCCTTGAAGTTGTTGTTGGCCGATTTGTTTGAGTCCAGGGCCAGAGACTGGTCTTCCTTGAATGCAAAAATCATGGTCGCCTGGAATTTTTGGGGCCAATTGCGTTCCAGACGCACGGAGAAATCGTAACGCAGGTTATCTTTATCTGTACTGACATAACCATTTTCAGCGGTGTCCTGGCTGATACCGCTTCCCATACGCATGGTCATTTTGGTGGCTTTAAAGAGGGTTCTCTGCCAATAGAGTTTGAGCGCCCGCTCTTTGCGGTATTGCTTGCCTCGGCTGATGGTTGAACCCTTGGTCAGCTGGTCATCCCATTTCCATTTGTATTCATAGCCGGCGAAAAAAGTATCCCGTCCTGCTGTGAAGCTCATTGCAAAGTCGGCTTTTTGTTCCAGTTTCTCCTTGTAGCCCACCCGGCTGACAGCGAAATCCGATTCATTCATTTTATGGCTGAGTTTGGTTTCGAAATTCACCCCCATCAGGCGAGTCTCGTTGATCAACTCCATGGTCAGGGCATCTTTGACCTCCATCTCATCAACCACATTGTCCATGCCACCACCGGCGATGGTATCAATCAGGCCCAGATCGTCACGCTTGTAATCAAGGAATTCCCGGTCGAAGTTTCCCCGGGTCAGAGCGATACGGCCGCTGGAGAAGTTACGATCGTAATACACCCCTACCCCCACGGAGTCGGCCCTGGATGAAGAAGGGGCGGTCATGTCGCCCAGAGACCGGTCACCACCGGTGGTGCGCCCGAAAACACGGCCGGCCACCGACACTCCATCAAAAACCTGGGTCCCCACCTGCATGCCGCCATCGAGATAATTCTCGCTGACATCGTTGCGCTGGGACTGGTTGACGGCCTGTTGGTCATTGGCACCTGCAGAAGACTTCAGAGTGAAATTGAAGCCACCAAGGATAAGTTTGGGTTTGGACAGCATCAGACCACCGGTTTTGTAATCACGCTTGGAGACATTGTCACGACCGGCAGCGTTGGTGGTAAGATCCTGCTTCCAGTTCCGGCTGGCCTGCAAGGTGGCCATGAAAGGCAGCATCAGGCCGGTGTTGTAGCTGGAGCTGACATCACGCTTTTCCGAAGTCTTAATCTGTTGACGAAATTCGGCCCAGGAATAGCCCAGCTTGTTGGTCATGGTGGAAGAATGACTCATGCCGATGGAGTTGGTGAAATCTCCGTAATACATGGTGCTGGTGACGTTGGTCCTGATGCCTGCTTTGGGAGTATTATCAAATTTGGTGATGAAGCTTTTGCCTTCATCTTCTTTCGGAACCGCGACGGCCTGGTAGTGTTCCCTGGTCTCAAGGGTGTCGCCCTGGGCTGCCATCAGGGAATCGGCAGGAGCCGTTTCTTCGTCCTGGGCAAACGCCACCGACGCCATCAGCAACAAAACCAATGTGGGGAAAAGAAAAAGATAATGCCGACTGAAGCGAATCAGGACAGTTCCTTCCTCGGCAAAAGTTTTGCCATGCGCCGCCAGGCTTCGGCTTCCAGATGTTCAGGACGCTTCTCCACGTCAATGTCCCCTTGAGAGGCCACAGCCTCCATGCTTTGCGGATCCAACTTGAAATGACTGCGCAGCTGGGTCCGTAATTTTTTGCGCCGTTGCTGAAAAAGAACCTTCACCACGGCAAGGAAATGAGAGTACTCCTCGTCGGACCAGGAACCTTTTGGGACCAGTTGCACCACAGCCGACTCAACATCGGGCTTGGGCCAGAAAACGGCCGAGGGAACCGTTCTGATGATCTGGATGTCGAAGATGGATCCCAACACCACTGCCAGGATGCCGTAATCCCGGCTCCCACAGTCGGCAATCATGCGTTCGGCCACTTCCTTCTGGACCATAAACACAGCCCCGCTGATCACTTGCCGATGATCGGCCAATGCAAACAAAACCTTACTCGTAAGAACATAAGGCAGGTTGCCGGCCACCACCGGGCGCTTCCCCGTGGATGCCAGAATTTCGGCCCAGTCCAGTTTGGCCAGATCGCCCTCCCGCAACTCAAAGTTCGGCAGCTCGCCGTATTCCGACTGCAGCAGGCCGCAGAGGTTGCGGTCCACTTCCAGGCAAACCACCCTTTTGGCTTCTTCCAGCAGGTGGATGGTCAGAGCTCCACCACCGGCTCCAAGCTCCAGAATCTGGTCTCCGAGAGCAAGGCTGTCCTGGGCGATGGCCCGGGCAAGGTTGGTGTCGATGAGGAAGTTTTGTCCCCGCCGCTTAACCGGGCGGATTCCATAAGAACGCAAGAGTGATTGCTGGCTACGAGACAAGGGACCCTCCATCAAAGAGGCGATTAAAATTTTCAGTTGTTATGCGATCGACTTCGTCTGCTTCCAGCTCCAGAGCGGCAGCCACTCGATCCCGGGTGTGGACCAGATAAGCCGACTCATTGCGCTGGCCCCGAAATGGCACAGGAGGCAACCAAGGGGCATCAGTTTCCAGAAGAATCATCTCAGCGCCCGCTTGGGCCACGAGAGAATCCAGGTTACTGTTTTTATACGTGACGGGGCCGCCGATGCCCAGCAAAAAACTGTTTTTTCGGGCCCACTCGACGGAAGCGTCATCACCGGAAAAGGCATGCAGAATTCCCCGTCGGGCAGGAATTCCAAAGTCGTCCACGAAAGCGAGGGTTTCACTCCAGGCATCACGTATGTGAAACACAACGGGCAGATCAAGTTCCGAGGCAATTTCCAGCTGCATTTTCAAAGCTGCGTATTGAGCCGGCCGAGGGCTCAGGTCGCGGAAAAAATCGAGACCGATTTCACCGATGGCGATCACTTTGGGATTTTTTGCCATGGTGCGCAGCTGGTTCAGAAGAGCGGGGGCCTCGGCCGTGGGCTCACCCTGGGCATCGGCCAGCAGGGCCGCGTCGTGGGGGTGAACACCCACGGTGGCCAGGATGTCGTCGTGAGCTTCAGCCAGGGCGATGCTCTCGGCGCTGCTCTCGAGGTCGTACCCCACATTGAGGAATTTGGTGATGCCGG
>JAOZJV010000345.1:4426-4635 GCA_029935695.1 Candidatus Krumholzibacteriia bacterium
GCTGTCGATCATTGATTAATTCCTTCTATGACTTACCGACAATGTCCCTGCCCTGCAAGTCGTTTCCGCTGGCTTTCATGAATTCCAAGCTACAAGAGCTTCTATCTGAATCGTACCATCAACTTCCGCTCGGTGCGAATCTATATTGGTAGCCGCTTAGAGTTATTATTTTGGATTCTTGGCCGGAAAATATCGTTCCCGGTCTGAGC
>JAOZJV010000890.1 GCA_029935695.1 Candidatus Krumholzibacteriia bacterium
GGACAAAAGCCAGAGCCAGAATGGCGGTGGCAATGTATCCCAGATTGTAATCCACCATGGCCTGAAACATAGTGGGCCGCTTGGGTTGGCTTTTGTTTTTTTCCAGAACCCACAGGGAGGACCAGGCTCCGATTTCCAAAGGCGCTGGCATCCATCCCATGAGAGCCAGCAAAAAGGTCAAACCAGCGGTGGAGAAAATGGCCGGATGAACATAAGTGGGATCGCCGGCAGGACCATGTCTGAAAGCCAGAGCCACGGCCACCAGCACCAGAACGCCCAACACCAGGACCATGATCTTCATAAGCAGATCCAGCACTCCGTAGCGTCCCACCAGAAGGATGCCACCGACCAGCAGAAGTATGAGCAGACTCACCATGGGCAGGGATAAACTCAGGCCAAATAAACTGACGGCCAGGCCAGCGGTCACCATGGTCACCGCCGCCAGAGTAATAAACGATGACATCGCCACCACAAACATGAAGACGGCCAAAGCCCAGCGCCCCTGCCGCAGGTATCCTTCCAGAAGGCTTTCGCCCGTGGCCGTGGTGTAACGATGAGCAAATTGAAAAAACGGGTATTTAAAAATCAGCACCAGAACAATGGCCCACACCAGATGGAAACCATAACCGGCCCCGGCCCGGGTGGCCTGCACCAGATGCGAGACGCCAATAGCCGCCCCGGCAAAGAGAATTCCCGGCCCCACGGCCTTCATCATTTCACTCAAACCTGGGCGGGATCGGCTCATTCTTTGGAGCCTTCTGTGGCGGCCCGGATCTTGTCAAAGCCAGCGGCCACTTCACCATCCATATTTACAGGCCGGCCTGTTTTCAAGTCGATCACAGCAAATTTCACCATGGCATCAACCACGATTTTATCTGTGGCCTGGTCTTTGAAAATCTGATGAATATAACCGGTGCGCCCCTCGGATTCCGTCATTTCAGTAGTGATTTCAAGATCAATTCCCGGACTGGCCGGACGCTTGTATTTGATATCGATTCCGGCAACCACAAAACCAAGTCCCCGGTCCGACCAGTATTCCAGCCCCATCCCGGTTTCCAGGTACTGCCAGCGGGCTTCCTCCATCATTTCCAAATACCGGGCGTTGTTCACGTGACCATAAAAATCGCAGTGATAACCGCGAACCTTGATAACTGTAATATGAGGCAAAAGATCCTCCTGAAGGATGTTGATTTTCAGCTCAACCAGGGCAGGTGATCCAGGTCCACATTGCCGCCTGAGATGATGATGCCAATGTCCTGGTCAGATGTTTCATGGGGATGTTGCAACACCGCAGCCAGGCACACCGCACTCGATGGTTCGATGATGATTTTCATGCGTTCCCACACCAGGCGCATGGCGGCGATGATCGCTTCGTCGTCCAC
>JAOZJV010000346.1 GCA_029935695.1 Candidatus Krumholzibacteriia bacterium
AGGAAAAACCTGGTCGCTGCCCAGACAGCATTTTTTATATTTTTTGCCGCTGCCACAAGGGCAAGGTGCGTTGCGGTTGATAGTTCCCAATTCAATCACTCTTCCTGTTTGGGGTGTTCAAGCCTCGTCCACTGCTCAAATAAAATGCATAGGTTCCAAGCCAGTGACCACCTTCATAATGATCTCCTGTGACAGCATCCAATCCATCCCCACGATGGACCTCGGCAGCGCCCAGCAAAGCCTGGCGACGGGAATCATCCACCGGCAATCCGAATACTATTCCTTCCAGCATCCAGGCCCTGCTTAAATTCAAACCGTCCAGATGGGCCAACTTGCCATCAGACCGATCAGTCACCACTGCCACAGGCAGCCAGCCAGCCTCAAAAGAATCGGGTATCTCGGGTAAGAATGCCTCCAGCCAAAGGGCATATTCCTCGGGAGCCATCACCCGGCGCATAAGATCGGCTTCAGCCAGAGCAGGAGAAAGGAAATCCTGACCTGAGGGTTCAAATCGTAAGTTACTGCCGAAGTCCGAACCATACAAACGGTTGGATGTCACCACCACCAGGTTTTCCAAATCTTCATTGCCGGCGATGCGGGCGTAGTCAAGAACCAACCCGAAAGCAAATGCGGTCTGGCTGTGTTCACCGGTGCGAATGGGATAGGCCAACTTGGGCAACCAGCTGCTCAAACGGATGGTGCACGCGTCTTCCAACGGCTGCAGAGCAGCAGACCAGGCGGCGGCTTCGGTGCTGCCTTCATTTTTCCATTCCTTAAGCTCGGCTGCCAGTTGCAGAAGCCAGGCCAAGCCGTAGGGTCGTTCCCAGGAAGTGCGGCCCTCAGCCATCAAGTACTGTACTTCCAAAGCGATGTTCGGAATGGTTAAATGCCGATCGAGAATGGACCTCGCCTCGACCGCCAGAGGATGCTGAGGATAGAGTCTCGCAAAGCGGGCAAGCAGCCAATGACCGTGCACCGAAGAGTGCCAATCGAAGCACCCGTAAAAGGAGGGGTGCAGCGATTCTGGTGTCCCCTGGTCTGCATCCGACTGCATGGTGTGGGCTATTTTGTTGGGGTATTCCTGCACGGCGCAATCGATAGCCATGCTCACAAATGGAGCAACCTGCTGGGCGGATATTTGTTTGGTCTCTGCATATCCCGGCCCACAGCAGAACATGGCTACCAGAAGAATGCACCACACAGACACGGTGGAAAATATCCGAAACATCTGAACCTCCTGTAGAACCCATTATTTACAAAAGCGCTTGCCCGACACCAACCTTATATTGCATTCTACATTAAACTACAATTCACCCTTGCCTCAAGGAACAATCATGGAATACAGATTTCTCGGCAAATCAGGTCTCAAAGTCAGCGCTCTTTCTTTTGGTGCCTGGGTCACTTTCAATGACCAGCTCGATGTGGACGCCGCTTACAATTGTATGAAAGTCGCGTACGATGAAGGTGTGAATTTCTTCGACAACGCCGAGGCATATGCAAACGGTCAGGCCGAAACCATCATGGGCCAGGTGTTGCGCAAGGCCGAGTGGAAACGATCGGACCTGGTCATCAGCACCAAGATTTTCTGGGGTGGCGAAGGGCCCAACGACCGCGGCCTGTCGCGCAAACACATTATCGAAGGCACGGACGCCGCCCTGAAGCGCCTGGACATGGATTATGTGGACCTGATTTTCTGCCACCGCCCTGACCTGGACACACCCATCGAAGAAACCGTTTGGGCCATGAATCAGGTGCTGGCTCAGGGAAAGGCTCTTTACTGGGGAACAAGCGAGTGGAGCGCATCCCAAATCCGCCGGGCCTACGATTTTGCCCGCCAGGAACATCTCATCCCTCCCACCATGGAGCAACCCCAGTACAACATGCTGCACCGCGACAAGGTGGAGATGGAATTCGCCGATCTTTACGAGGAGATCGGGTTGGGCACCACCATCTGGAGCCCCTTGGCCAGCGGTATCCTCACCGGGAAATACTGTGATGGGGTGCCCGACGGGACACGCATGAGTTTGCCTGATTATAAATGGTTGCTGGCCCAGTTGGAAAGCGATACCGGGCGTCAAAAAGTTGAGACTGTAAAAAAGCTTATTCCCCTGGCTCAGGAACTGGGTTGCACCATGGCTCAGATGGCCATCGCCTGGTGTCTGAGTAATGAAGATGTTTCAACAGTTATTACTGGCGCCTCAAGACCGGAACAGGTTACGGAGAATATGAAGGCTTTGGAAGTTGCGGAGCAGCTGACACCTGATGTTCTGGAGAGCATCGAGGAAATTCTGGCCAACAAACCCACGGGAGAGACCAACTGGCGGGGAATGTAAAGTGGGGAGAAAACGCGGCAATCAATCCGCAAGCGTAGCCTGGTTCCGGCCCAATTCTTTCGACTGATAGAGCGCTTCATCCGCTGCTTTAATCAGCTCTTCTGCACTGCCTTCGTTGCCAGGTCGCATGCAAGAAACTCCCATGCTGATCGTTACAACCCTGGCCACATCTGAAGCTTCATGCGGCAATGCTCGCGACAGGATCGCTTCCTTCACCCTGGCGGCAACTAACATCGCTCCGGCACCATCGGTATGGGGCAAGACGAGCACGAACTCCTCGCCACCGTAACGTGCCACAAGGTCGGAAGGACGCAATCCACAGTCCTGAAGGGTTTGGGCGACCTCGCGCAGGCATTGGTCCCCTGCCTGGTGGCCGTAGGTGTCGTTGTAAAATTTAAAATAATCAATGTCACACATGATCAGGGAAAGCACGCCACCTTCTCTGCTGAGACGGCTCCATTCCTGGGTTAATACCTCATCAAAACGACGCCGGTTGGCAATTTGAGTTAGGCCATCTCTGTCAGCCAGGGCTCGCAGTTCGTCATTTGCCACTTTGAGTGCATCCATTGCCTGAACCCGAAGGGAAATGTCTTTGAAATTTTCAACAATACCCTCAACTTCGCCATCCAGGCCGAGGAAAGGGGCCGCGTTGACAACCAGGGGAGTTTTAGTTTCTCCACAATTGCGTAGGGCGTCACGCTCGCAATTTGATTCATCTTTGCGAATTAATTCCATGGGGCACTGATCGGAATTGCAGATTGAACAATTGATCAACTCGTCGCACTTGTGCCCTATAATTTCATCTTCATTTTTCGAGAGCAGGGACAACATGGTCGGATTTGCCCGGGTGACCGTTTTATCCAGACTGACAACCCAGAGCGCATCAGCTGTGGCGCGAAATATTTGATTGAGTTCCATGGTGGCCAATTGTGCTTCGACAGACCTGAGGTTGGCATTCTCCACCATCTCCTCCAGCTGCTGATTGACCTGTTTCATCTCTTCAGTTTTCTCAGTGAGATCATCATCGAGATTACGAAGGATCGAAATTACATTCTCGATGCTTTCGCTACGATCAGATGGGGTTTCAATGCTCTTTGTTAGAGCCATGTTGGTCTTCTCGGCTTTTTTTAAGACTGTCTTCATGTTCCATGATTGCAATTAGTTATCGGTAAAAATGAGGCCCCCTTAACAAAATTAGAGGTTAAAATCAGAAATGCAGTTCCAAATAGCTGGACAGCCCCTGTTTCACCTCTTTAATCTTTTCGGACATGGCCGCAGCCTCCTCCTTGCTGACGAATGGCTCGGTAAATCGGAATTTTCGGTCCAGGAGAAGATCCTGGCCCATTTGCCGGGTGTTTTCCTCCCATACGAAGCCTGCCTCCTGCGCCCCTGAATTATCAGGAGAGGCAAGTTTGAAACCAGCTGGCATATGAATTTTCCACTGGTATTCCATTTCAGCCTGGGGCCGTAGATCGAGGCTATCTCCGCAGGCCGGCAGGCTCGGGGCCTCGACTCCCATACCTGTCAAAGCCCTGGGTAAAAAAATGCGACCGGAAACCTCGGGCAGGGGTGCGATGGTTTTGGCCCTGACACGGATAATCAAGGGCTCTGACCAGTCATCCAGGCCAGTTACACTGACTTCACTGCCTTTCATGGGGAGATCTTCCGGAAGCAAAATCCGCAGGACAGCAGCCTCCCGTTCCCGGCCGGAAAGCCCGGCCAGATACCCCCGCCAGCTGGCACCCAGTCGGTCCCTCACCGAGCACTCCACTGCCAGGTCCAGACCGTGGCTACCAGTTTCCGACTGATTCAAATTGCCCGTGACAGAGATTCGGATCAAACCTGGATATTGAGCTTTGGCTGGGACCGATTCCAATGCCGGGGCAGAAGGCCGCAGCAGCAGCACAGGCCAGGCGATGTCCTGAGAAGGAAGCATACCGGCCGGATAAAAATCTGTTGTCCCATCCAGAAAAACCCCGCCCTGGCCGTCGTCAGCCCAGGCAATATAATGATTGAACTGGGTAATATTGGGCACAGCCTGATCCAGGGGCCCCGCATCTCGTGTGCGAACCAGTGCCGGGTGTGCCTGAATCCCCACAGCCCGGAGCATGGCAATGAGAAGAGTGCTCAGGCCTTTACAGTCGCCCGAACCCCTGTCCCGCACCTCATTGGCCGGCAGCGGAATCATGTTGCCCATGCCTTCATACAGGCCCAGATAGTGGCAGGTGCTTTGTACGTAACGATAAAGCCTGTCTATTTTTTCCTGCTCTGTTTCGGT
>JAOZJV010000347.1 GCA_029935695.1 Candidatus Krumholzibacteriia bacterium
TTTCAACAAGATGAAAATCCCGGGTTGCGCCCACAGATTCTGCTGAGGAGCCAAAAAAGTGTGTCATGAATTTTTTCAAATACCCCCGTGAGCATTTTGATTCTGAAGAAAAACGCCTGTCCGCCATCGATTATCCCCAGTGGAAGAGTGCATAAGACTTCATGAAGAATTTCGCCAGTGTCCCCTTCAAGGAAGCATTTGGTGCGGGCTGTCCACGGGGCTTGACTCTTTTCAACTCTTTCAAGATGACATGGTGTATCTGCTGATTTGAGATTTATTTATTTCAAGATGGTTTGAGGGTGTATGATTGAGGCCTTCAAACCTGAGTTTTATGCAGGTTGTTGACGATTTACCAAATTACTCTCCCTGGCCATGAACTGCCTTTTCCTGTTGCAAGCCATTTGTGGTTCTTATCCTGCAATAAAAAATGATGATGAGGGGCAAATCCGGAATGTTCCATGGCGGCAAACAGAGAAAACCTGAAGGCGTACCTTGTTGCAATATTTGCAGTTATTCCTGAACTGAAACAGGGTTTCGTATTTCGCGAAAAAAAGGCGAATAAAAGGGTTGCGCTGGTTCAGGTGTTTGTGCTATCTTGCCCTCGAAATAAAAATTAAGGGCAGAAGAATAATTCAGTGAATTCCAG
Organism: Candidatus Krumholzibacteriia bacterium; assembly: GCA_029935695.1. Lineage (GTDB taxonomy): Bacteria > Krumholzibacteriota > Krumholzibacteriia > LZORAL124-64-63 > LZORAL124-64-63 > LZORAL124-64-63. The sequence goes on from JAOZJV010000347.1 coordinate 647, forward strand.
CGATTTTCAGCAAATTCCAGTGAATTCCGGCAATAGACTTTTTGCCCAAAAGTCGTCTTGAAAACCACCAATGAAAACAGTTCAGCGGGGGCGACCCCCACGGACGGATCCACAGGGAGAAACAGGAATGGCCAAAAGCAAAGTTGACGAAAAAGCCAAAGCACTGGAATTGACCCGGGCCCAAATTGAAAAGCAGTTCGGCAAGGGCTCCATCATGGTGCTGGGTGAGAACAAGGTCTATGGCAATTTGGAAGCGATCAGCACGGGCAGCCTGTCCCTGGACATCGCCCTCGGGTTGGGTGGCTTGCCCAAGGGACGGGTCGTAGAAATCTATGGTCCTGAAGGCAGTGGTAAAACCACCCTTGCCCTGTCCGTGGTTGCCAATTGCCAGAAAAATGGTGGAACCGCAGCCTTTATTGATGCAGAGCATGCCATGGACCCCATTTATGCCCGCAAATTGGGTGTGGACATTGACAACCTGCTGGTGAGCCAGCCGGACACGGGTGAGCAGGCCCTTGAAATCACCGAAATGCTGGTGCGTTCCGGTGCCGTGGATATTCTGGTGATCGATTCTGTGGCTGCCCTGGTTCCCCGGGCTGAAATCGAAGGTGAAATGGGCGATGCCCACGTTGGTTTGCAGGCCCGCCTCATGAGCCAGGCTCTGCGGAAGCTGACGGGCGCTATCAGCAAGACCAATACAATGGTTGTGTTCACCAACCAGCTGCGCATGAAAATTGGTGTCATGTTCGGCAATCCCGAAACCACCACAGGTGGCAACGCCTTGAAGTTCTACAGCTCGGTTCGCATGGACATCCGCCGCATCGGCGCCATCACCCGAGGTGAAGAAGTGGTCGGCAACCAGGTGCGTGTCAAAGTGGTCAAAAACAAAGTGGCTCCTCCGTTCAAAAAGGCCGAGTTCGACATCCTGTACGGTGAAGGCATCAGCAAGGAAGGCGACCTGATCGATCTGGGAGTGGCTGCCGAAATCATTCAGAAGAGTGGTGCCTGGTACAGCTTTGGCGAAGAACGTCTGGGGCAGGGGCGCGAAAATGTGCGCATTCTGTTGAAAGAAAATGCCGATTTGTATGAGCAGATCAAGACACTGGTTTTTGCCCATTACAAAATCGGAGTGACTGCTGAGGAACTGGAAGCTGAAAACTCCAAGGGCGACGAAGTGGTGCCTGCGGTCACGGCCAAGGGCAAAGCAGCCGCGGCCCAGGCCGGTGCCGCTACACCCAGCCGCCGCAGCTGAGGTTGATGAAATATGACAGAAGGTTCGCATCTGTTGTTGGATATCCGGCAAGAGAGAGATGCAATTTTTCTGACACTTGATGATGGTGAAGTTCTGGAACTGGCCGCCAGTTCGGTTCCAGAAGATTTGCCGGAAATTGGGGGGAGCATCAGCTTCCCCCTTTTGGCTGCATTGAGGTTGGCGGCAGAACGCAAAAAAGTGGCCCGGCGGATTCTTTCCATCCTCGGCCGGCGCATGGTGCCCGTGGCCCGGACCAGGAAAAAAATGATCGACGAGGATTTTTCCGAAGCCGCAGTGGATGCTGTGTTGGAACAAATGCGTCAGCAGGGTTTATATTCAGATCATGTTTACGCCGCTGCTTTTTGCCGGGATTGTCTGGCCACCAGAGCCGTGGGGCGGCGTTATCTGGAGTCCAAGCTTTGGAGCAAACAGGTTCCCGGCGATATTGCCAGGGAAGTGGTTGCCCAAAACCTGGATGAAGAAACAGAGGTGCAGCTGGCCCACCGGGCGGCTCGTCAGAAGTGGAAACGTTTTGCCGGTCGTGCGGACCGCAAGGCGGAAGAGAAAGTGGCGCGCTACCTTGTGGGGCGTGGGTTTCCTGTGGGGCTGGCCTGGAAAGCAGTGCGTTTCAACAAACCGGATCCGGAAGATTCCGATGATATGGGAGAAGTCTTTTGAAAATATTGGTCACCGGGTGTGAAGGCATGTTGGGACAGGCTGTGATGCGCCGCTTGGCATCTGTCCATGAATTGACGGGGGTGGATGTCGCCGGGGCAGATTTGACCCAAGCCCAGCAGGTGAAAGATCTTTTTGACCGCACAAAACCTGAATGGGTGATTCACTGCGCTGCCTGGACCGATGTGGACGGCGCGGAGAGTCACCGGGAAGCAGCCATGGCTGTCAACGGTTTGGCCACGGAATATGTGGCGCAGAACTGCGACGCCATTGCTGCCGGTCTCACCTACATCAGCACCGACTATGTGTTCAACGGGCGCGGTGGCGCTCAGGGTTATACCGAAAACGAGAAACGCGATCCCATAAATTATTACGGGCTGACCAAGGCCAGAGGTGAAGAAGCCGTAGAAAGCATGAGCGGGCCATGGCAGATTGTGCGCACCAGTTGGCTCTTTGGAGACGGAAAAGTAAATTTCCCCAAAACCATCCGCCGGCTGCTGGGCGAAAAGCCCACCCTGAAGGTGGTGGCCGACCAGCGGGGCTGCCCCACCCATGCGGATGATTTGGCTGATGTGCTGGGTTTCCTTGTATCTTCAGGCAGCCGTGGTATCTTCCACGGGACCAATGCGGGGCAATGCACCTGGTTTGACCTGGCCAGAGAAGTGGCTGGGTTGATCAAAGTTGACGTCCAGCACATTACCGCCTGTTCTGGCAGTGAATATCCAACCGCTGCTGTGCGGCCTGCCTGTTCGGTGCTGGAAAGCCATCATTTGGAGGAGGCCGGTTGTCCGGATCGCCCCTTGTGGCAGGAGGCGGTGGGTCGGTATATCCGACTGTTGGAAACAGGTCAGGCCCGGCACCTCTGACATTCATTTTGAAAGGATCCTGGAGCGTCATGGCTCAGAATTCCAAGGACCAACGTCCGTCGGCGACCGCCGCCCATTTTCGCACCACCATTGATGATCTGAGGGATGTCCTTGGGCGTCTTGATGACTCCCATTGGGATGCCGTGCATTGTCTGGCCCAGGACACCCTGGCCAGTTGGAAACAGGGTGGCAAATTGATGATCTGCGGCAACGGAGGCAGCGCCGCCGACAGCCAGCACATCGCCGCCGAGCTGGTGGGGCGTTTTCTTGCCGACCGCCCGGGGTATGCGGCCCTGGCTCTGACGACCAATTCTTCCATCATGACGGCTGTAGGCAACGACTATGGCTTTGACCACATTTTTTCCCGCCAGGTTCAGGGTCTGGGCAATGCCCAGGATGTCTTGGTGGTCATCTCCACTTCCGGAAATTCCGCCAATTGCATTCTGGCCGTGGAGGAAGCCCGAAGCAAGGGCATGAAGGTGCACGGATTCCTGGGAAAGGATGGAGGCCAGCTCCTGAAACTTGTGGATTCAGCTTTGGTGGCTCCCAGTGATCACACTCCCAGAATTCAGGAAATACACATCACCATGGGGCATTTGCTTTGCCAGGTTCTGGAAGAACTGGTGATGGCGGACCAGGCGGGACAAAGTGTCTGAGGTTCCGGGCGTACAAAATCTTCCTGCCGGTTTGAAAGTGGCGCTGATTCACGATTGGCTCACGGGCATGCGCGGTGGCGAAAAATGTCTCGAAGTCATGGCCGAGATGTTTCCCGCAGCAGATCTCTTCACTTTGTTGCACATCCCTGGGCGGGTTTCGCCTATTCTGGAAAATCGCACCATCCAAACCTCCTTCGTTCAGAATCTGCCCAGTGCTGAAAAAATTTACCGCTGGGCCCTGCCGTTTTTCCCCAGAGCCATCGAAGCTTTTGATCTGTCCGGGTATGATTTGGTTTTTTCCAGCAGTCATTGCGTGGCTAAAAGTGCCGTTGCCGCACCTGGAGCTTTGTCTGTCAGTTACTGCCACACGCCCATGCGCTATGTGTGGGATCGGTTCGACGATTATTTCGGCAACAAACCATTCCCTGTACGGCAATTGATTGCAGGCCAGGCGTCCCGCCTTCGACGATGGGATCGGGACACCGCCGGCCGGGTCCATTATTGGCTGGCTA
>JAOZJV010000891.1 GCA_029935695.1 Candidatus Krumholzibacteriia bacterium
GGACACCATCTTCAAGTTCATGAGGGTATCCGGGCGTTAACACGTACTGATCCTGGGGAATAGGCGTCTGATCCATATCCGGCCACTCATTCTCATTCGCCTGGGCAACCTGGTCAAAATCCATTTCCACCTGGGGTGGGGCTCTGGCTGGGAGGACGACCGGAGGTTCGGTCGGCTCTCCGATATGCGACAATATTTTCTCGATAACCACCGGCTCCATGATGAACGCGATCAGCCGCATGGGTTGGCCGCACTTTGCACAAGTCAACGGCGAGCATACATAGATGGAATCGCTACGCGATCCCGCCTGCGGCGATGACTCGCCAACAGCATGGCCCAACATCGGGCTGCCCCTTGACGCACCCTCCTTTGTGGCTTGTCCTCGGATGGGTCCGGCTGGTCAATTTCCATCTTGTCCCGAGCCTCGGTCAGAAGCTGCAAGGTCGCACCCGATGGCTCCGCTGTTTCAATCACCGCCTTTCGCAATGTGGTCGCCAGCGTAGCTGACGACCGTCGCAAAGCCGACGTGCGCGTTCGGCGCCAACACCCCACAATACCGATGTTTGTGTATCCGAGGTGGAGTAATCAGTTTTGACAATCGATCCAGCAATTCCAACGGTGTGAAAACCAGTTCAGTCCGGCTGTCCCCAGTGGTAATGTGGACCGGGCCATGGGCGACATTCACGCCATGGGAAATCCTCACTATACGCTGGACCCTAGAAATGCCGTGCTCATTGCCAAGGAAATGGCGTTCAGAATGGGTCAACTGGATCCTGATAATAAAACAGCCTACAAGGCCCGATACGAAGCCTTTGCCAATGATATTGCCACTAGATTACCAGGGTGGCGTGCCCAGCTTGATGAAGCGCGGACTAAGTCCATCATCCTTTATCACTCCCACTGGAACTATTTTACCCACTGGCAGGATTATTGCCGCCCAGTGGGACCATCAGGAAGTTGCTGAAGAAGTGGCCAAGCGCATTGGCACATCGCTGGCCGTTTTACCTGGTTACAGTGGAGCCCAAAAAGGCACCGACAACTATTTTGACTTCATCGATCGCCTGTGCACCAGGGTCGCTGAAGCTGCAGCCACCACAGGCAAGGAGTAAGGCATGAGTGGATTCCTTGAAATGATGATTCTGCCCGTGTTGATGGCTATCGTTTTGGTGGCCATGCATTCACACCTCGGGTTTCACGTGGTTAAGCGCGGGGTAATTTTTGTAGACATTGCCCTGGCTCAGGTCGCCGCTTTGGGTGTGGCCATATCCCTACGGCTCGGTGGAGAACCAGGATCGGCAAGCACTTATGCCATCGCTTTGGCAGTACATTTCTGGGGTCTCTGCTTATCTCAAGCACCCGCATACGGAAGCAACGGGTTC
>JAOZJV010000892.1 GCA_029935695.1 Candidatus Krumholzibacteriia bacterium
ATTGATGATCCAGAGCGACCGCATCACCGCCCCCATGGTGCGTGAAGGTCATTCTTATCGGGAAGTGGCTTTGGACGAAGCCAACACCCGGATCGTTGAAAAGATGAAAGCCGTGGCCGCCGAGCACGGACCCGAAAGTGTGGCAGTTTTCATCAGCCCCGAGTTGACCAACGAAGAACTTTACCTCGCTGGCGGTATTGCCCGCGAAGGTTTGGGCACCAATAATATTGGCTCCCTTGCGATTTTATCAGGCGCCGGCCGCAGTGGCGCCATGGACGGCGCGTTGGGCTTCACCGCCTCCACCGCCGATCGCAGCTGCCTGAAGGATGCCGACCTCATCATCTGCAACAATACCTCCATGGAATCGGACCACCTGGTTTTGAATGTGGATGTGATCAGTTCCGTGCGCGATGGCGGAGCCAGTCTCATCGTCTCCAACAGCACCCTGGACCCGGCGGATATCCACCTGGGTACCCTGGCTGTGGATCCCATGCGTGGACGTGCATCCTACTTCTGGAATGCGGTCATGCAGGTTCTTCTGGAAAGTGGCGATCTGAAAACCGATGGTCTGGAAGGGGCCGAAGAATTCCTCCAGAACCGGGAGCTGTCCCTGGATCTGGCATCTGCCAAGTCCGGTGTCAGTGAAGAACACATTCGTCAAACCGCAGACTTGATTTGCCAGGCCCGCAACGTGGTCGTCGTTCACGGAACGGACCGACCTCAGGATGCGGCGCCAGGTGATTTGGAAATCTTTGCAAATCTGACGGTGCTTCTCGGTGCCAGCGGTCGCAAAGCTGAGATTCTGTTGCCAAGGCAGCTGGGTAACAGCGCCGGGTTGGAAGTCATGGGTGCAGATCCCGCTTTTGCTCCCGGCAAAGAAGCAGCTCCCGCCCTGGCTGGCGCCACAAACAACCAACAATTGCGCGCCCTTCTGGAAGACGGTAAAATCCGGGCGGCTCTGGTCATTGGTGAAAATCCTCTGGACTTCGACCGCCCCGGAAGCTGGTTCCAGAATGTGGAATTCTTTGCGGCCATGGATTGGGCTGAAACAGAAACCACACGTTTTGCTGACGTCACCCTGCCCGGTGCCACTTTCCTGGAAACTCCTGGCACACGTTGCAATTTTGAAGGGGTGGTTGCCACCTACGCCGCGGCTGTGGCCGCACCAGGCGGTCAACACGGTGTGGACATTATGGGCAGCTTGAGCAAGGCATTTGGGCTGGAGCTTCCCGGCGACCTGAGCGGGCACATCAGCACATTGGTCACCGAGAAGCTGGGCAACCTCGCACCACTGTACTGGAACACTGGTCAGGAACGACCCCTCCGTGAAAACGGCCGGCTGATTCCCGTGGAAGTGGACGCCAAGGCCTCCTCCATC
>JAOZJV010000348.1 GCA_029935695.1 Candidatus Krumholzibacteriia bacterium
CCGTGCCGGAACGCATTCCTTTAGAAGGAATTACGGACATGAATCGATGGGGTTCACTCATGCTGCCCGCACAGTTAATGATGCAAGTGGTTGCATCGCTCACTGCCGAACTGATGATGAAGTCCTGGTTGAAAACCTGCAAATCCACAAATCCCGGACCGGCGTAAATACCTTCGCCCATAGAGAGAATACTGCCCGATGGAGCGTCACCAATAGCCTCAACCAGGGTTGCATAATCTCCAGAACCATCAGGTAGCAACAGATATGTTGTTTCCAGACAGCCAACGGGCAGCCCGCCGATTAATCCACAACCAGATGGACTGTAAAGCGGACCACACGGCGAGTTGGCGTGCAGGGTCAGGATCCCGGCTTCCAGGTCGCAGAACAACGGGTCGGCCGAGAAATTGCCGTCCACTCCTTCAAAACCACTGATGCAACCGGTCCAGTCACCGCCATCGTTGCCAAAGATATCGGTGCAGGTGATTGTTGCAGCAAGAGCGCCATCACAATGGACTGCAGGACCAATTTGAGTGAAGGATATGATGCTGCTGTCCAGCACCAGGGTCACGTCTGCTTCGTTGAAAATGGTGCCACCTGAGGAACTGTTCTCAGCGAAAGTACAGTTGATGAACTCAGGTTCAGCGAAAGACTTATTGTGAATGCCGCCACCGCCGGTATCGGAGGCGTTGGCCTGGAAGATGGTGCGGATGATTCGGGGGGCGCTGTAGGCGTCGTTATGAATACCGCCACCACCTGTGCCGGAAATATTACCGCGGAAAGTAATATCTTCCATGGTGGGAATGGCGTGAGGCTCGTTGTGAATACCGCCGCCGCCAGTGTTTGATGAGTTGTTGCTGAAGATAATATCACGCATGGTTGGCGCTGATTCAGGACCATTGTGGACCCCGCCACCGCCGGTGTTTGAAATATTACTGCGGAAGAGAATGTCTTCCATGGTCGGTGTGGCATGGGGTTCATTGTGGATGCCGCCGCCACCGGTGTTGGAGCGGTTGGATTCGAAGATCAAACCCTCCATCAGTGGTGATGAGTTGATGCCGTTATGCACTCCTCCGCCACCAGTTTCTGAGATGTTGTTTCTGAAAGTAAGATTGATCATTTCCGGTGCAGAATTTGGCCCGTTGTGAATGCCGCCTCCGCCAGTTGTGGCGCGGTTGCTGTCGAAGATCAAATCTTCAAGTCGGGGAGTGGCACCGTCGTCAACGGAAATGGCCCCACCCATATCCGGGTCCTTGCTTGCCGGGGCGTAACCATTTTTGATGGTGAATCCGCGCAGAATCTGATCCGGGCCTGAGCCGGACAGTATGGTGAATGCACGATGGGGGTCTTGTGCCGTGGCCTGCAGATCGATAATGCAGGAATCTGGATTGCCGTTCAACGAGACGATGTCGATGGATTGCTGGCCAGGTCCGCCAAGTACGAGATCCCTGTTCCCTGGTCCCGTAAAAGTACCGTTGGCCAGGAATATGACCGTGCTGTCGGGCACTGCGGCAATGGCGGTGCTGATATCAACGTAATCGCCAGAACCGTCTGGTTCGATGATGACGGGGTCGTAAACAAAGAGAGTGAATCCGTTTTGGCCGTAGATCTCTACCCATTCAAGAGTTTCGTCAAGGTCAGGGTATTCGAATTGGGTAAAATGACCTGTTTGGGCGTTGTTGGTGATGATGGTGAAGGTATTGCCGTGGACCAGGTCGGTGACTTGCATGTCGGGGCCGAGAACGACACGGAGGGTGCCGTCTAAGGTTGCCGTTCCGTTGACTTGGATGTGGTCGTATTCGGTCACTGGGGTGTGGCCGTTGATTTCGATTTCGGTGATGCCGTCGGAGGTGCAGGTTAGGTCGCCGTTGATTGTTAGTTCGCCGGGGGAAAGACCTGGGGAAACTAGGCCTGCGTTAATAAGTTCGGTGTTGATGATGCCTGTGCCTGCCAGGGAACCGTCTAGGGTTAATGATAAGGGGTGGGTAGATTGGAGGCTGCCGCCTTCAAGGGTGATGATACCTGTGGGCTGGGTGTGAGGGGTTGTTAGTTCCAGACTGCAGGAATTGTCTACAAAGATATTGAAATAGGTTGCGGGGTTGTGAAGAAATTGGGTGGAGAGGGAACTTGTTACTGTGCCATTGTTGATATATACAGTTCCGAGAGTTGTTCCGTTTTCGTGAAGGAGAATCGTACCTGCGGAACCAGGTCTAGTCGCGCCGCTGCGAGCTAAAATGTTGGCGATGGGGAAGGTGTTCTCTTCATACTCGACAGCAATTCGCCCTCCGCCTCCAGAGCCGCCGCCATTGCTGGTGCCTGTTCCACCCAGGGCATAGATGAAACCTCCACCGCTCAAGGTCTCCACCTGGAGGTGCAGCGAACCCCCGGAACCACCGCCAGTATAGGGGTAAAGGCCAGAACCACCATTGGCCTGCAATGCTCCATCAATGATCAACAGTCCTGCACTAATCCTGGCGCGCCCACCACCGTGTCCGCCAATGGAGCCTGTATAGACACCACCGCCACCCGAACCCAGAAAGGCCGGAGACTCAAGCAGGCCGTAAGGCGTGTTCGGCTGCTTGTTGTCACTGCTGGACCGACCCCAGCCACCATAACTCGCTCCTGCCGCATGCCGGCCATTGAGTGTTCCGCCCTGGGCGCCAGACACGATGGCCCCCGATGAGTTGTAGGTCTCGCCGTTTTGGCCGAAGGCCGAGCCGTCACCGCCGCCGCGAAGGCCTTTCGCGTCTAGGTTGATGAGTCCGCTGGGCTGGACATCCAGAGTTCCTGTGACGTTCAGTACAAGACCTGCTTCCAGGCGTAAAGAGTGCGTCAACAGGCCGCCGCTCTCGACTGTCATGTTATTGATGGTGTCCGCCGGACCGAACTTGCCATCCTTGACCAGGGTCAGGCCTTCGCCCACGGTCACGGTGTTGTCTGTCACATCAAGTCGCGCACCCTCTGCAATCATCACGGTTCCGTTTTCGAAACTCGAAGGCGTGAAATTCGCAATGCCAAGAACGGCCTCTCCTAAAACGTTCACGGTCCCTGCGGACGTGACCAGCAAGTCTGACGGGTTCGGAAAATTAAGGTCTATCGATGTATTCAAGGTGCCCATGGACACTAACAACGCGTTCATGGTCAATGCTGAACCTGCATCAAGGATCAGAGACGCAGCGGCTAACTCAATATCGTAACCGTTTCCATTCAAGATCGACACGGACACCCCATCGCCAATGGAAAGGCTTGAGTTGTTGGAAATCATGAGAGGATTCTGGAGCGTGAGAGAAGTGATATCCGCCGAATTCATCCGGAGTAGGCCACGGTTACTTAAGGTAAGAGTCTGGATGGAGGGTAGATCGGTCAACATTAAGCTGTAAATCCCCGACGCCACGTTTGCGTTGTCGATGATCAACTCCTCGTCAACCCCGTCGGTATCTTTCAGATAGATGGTACCTGCGGAACCAGGACGAGTCGCACCGCTGCGAGCTAAAATGTTGGCGATGGGGAAGGTGTTCTCTTCATACTCGACAGCAATTCGCCCTCCGCCGCCCGAACCGCCGCCCGCGCTCGTGCCTGATCCACCCGCGGCTTGGATGAATCCTCCGCCGCTCAAGGTCCCCACCTGAAGATGGAGCGAACCCCCGGAACCACCGCCAGTATAGGGGTAAAGACCAGAACCCCCATTGGCCCGCAAGGCTCCATCAATGATCAACAGTCCTGCATTAATCGTGGCGCGCCCACCACCGTGTCCGCCATCGGAGCCTGTATAGGTACCGCCACCACTCGAACCCAGAAAGGCCGGAGACTCAAGCAGGCCGTAAGGCGTGTTCGGCTGCTTGTTGTCACTGCTGGACCGACCCCAGCCACCATAACTCGCTCCTGCCGCATGCCGGCCATTGAGGGTTCCACCCTGGGCGCCAGACACGATGGCCCCCGACGAGTTGTAGGCCTCACCGTTTCCGCCGAAGGACGAGCCGTTACCGCCACCGCGAAGGCCTTTCGAGTCTAGGTTGATGAGTCCGCCGGACTGAATGTCCAGGGTGCCCGACACGGTGACCACAAGTCCCTGTTCATTCCGAAGGGAGTGTGTGACGACACCTCCATCGCTTACCGTCATATTGCCAAGCACAGTCAGGACTGCATCTACAGTCAGAATACCACCATCTTGAACGATGACATTGTCGTAAGAAATATCACTGGAAATTGTAATGGCGGTTGTAACAACTAAATCTTGTGCAGATCCCCCACTGGCACCCATAAACATAATAAAAAAAGCTACCATTGCTGACTTCATTGCCAATCGCGTCATTCCAAGCATGGTATTCCTCTTTTCCCAGCCAAAAAATAATCTTATATGCGATACCAAGACCGACTCAGTGCAAAAAAAAACAGACCCAACCCCGCAGAACCTGGTTCAATCGAACCCGTTTCCGCAGGCAAGCCTGTTACAACGATACAATGTCAGAAAAAAGCCATTCCTTGGGGGTCTAGAAAACATCTCACCCTCCAATAAAAATCCCAGCCGGATACTATCACATCGAAAAATGACATTCAAGAGCCGATTGATCGTTTTGCCGATTGATCGCTTCTTGTCGAAGAC
>JAOZJV010000893.1 GCA_029935695.1 Candidatus Krumholzibacteriia bacterium
TTTTGCCCATCCGTCGTCATGGCCATGGGAGCCACTGATTCCGGGCCCACAAGCAGTGGCTGAAATTGACCGGTGGTGATGTTCTGCAGGTAAACATCAGTGTCGTTGGCGCTTCTTGTTTCCTTGATCACCAGGTGCTGACCATCGTTGACGAAAGACATGGGCGCCGCAGGCCATCCGATTTGAGGCAGATCAACTTTCTTCAGGTCACGTTCGGAATTGATCTCAAACAACCCGATAAGATTTTCCCGCCTGAGGGTTGAAAAAGTCAGGCGATTGGTTTTTTCAGAGTAGGTCAGATCGCGAACAATCCAGGTGGGGAATGAGAACAGGCGTTGGGTTTCGCCTGTTGCCTGACAGGAATTGTCGTCCATGGGGACGACCCACAACTCCGAGTCTGTTTGGGCAAAATCGTGTTCCCTGGTGAAAAGCAGCCTACCGTCAGGAAGCCAGAACATGCTGGACTGGAAGGCTGATGATTTCATCAACAAGTCATCCCTGATGGTTGTGATATTCCCTTGAAGATCCATGCATTGCAGATGGTGAAAAACTCGCTCCACGGCTTCAATACAGGCAATTCTCTTTCCTTGAGGTCCCCAGACCGGTGTGTGGTACTGCCGGCTGCTTTCTGCCCTGGCAAGAGATTCGATTTCTCCGGTTTCCAGATCCAGGATAGCCAGTTCCCGAAAACCATCCCGCCGAATAATTCCTGATTTTCCATCGGGGGAAATGACCGGTTGAAGAAACTCGTCGGTTTCCAGAAACACACTTTGCTCACCCGTGGACAAGTCATACCAGACCAGGGGGTAGCTTCCGTCCTTGAGGCTTTTGGTCAACAGAAGTTTTTCCCCGGAAGGATGCCACTGGGCAAAGACGGTAACATTTTCCATGTCCACCCCCTGCACCAGCATTTTCTCGTTTTTCCCAACAACCGATTTGAGAAAAAGGTGGCCTGGGTTTTTGACTACTGCCATCTGCGTGCCATCAGGTGAAATGGCCGGATATGTATAAACTGGTTTGGTGCCACTGTTAGGTGCGAGCATGGTCATCTTTGGAGCGTGCGATGCAGGCGCCGTATCTCCCTTGAACAGAGCCCATCCGGCAGCCACTGAAACCAACGCCACAGTGGCCAGAACCAAAAAAGTTTTTCGGTTGCGCTGGATCTGCTTGCGCATGCGATAAAAAGCAGTGGTCGGACGCGCCACAATGGGCCGGCCTGAAAGATAGCGCCGAATATCAGCACTCAGCTCGCCCGCCTGTTCGTAACGGCGCTGTGGTTCCTTGGCCATGGCCTTGGCCACAATAATTTCCAGATCACCTTTGAGCGTATCATCCAGAGAACCCAGGCTTGGCGGCTCTTCTTCGGCAATTTTTCGT
>JAOZJV010000349.1 GCA_029935695.1 Candidatus Krumholzibacteriia bacterium
TGCAACCACCAGCCAGGGTTTTCTCAGGCTGGACAAATCTCTCATGGCTTCTCCATTGGCCTGGGATTTCATGGGAGGCCCCGGCAGCGAAGTGGTTTTGATGGCTGGTTTCTGCTGGCAGGAAATTCTGTATGGCCTGACATCCATTCCCGGATCCACCCTGGGCTGGTTCGTTGCCGATCAAACCGGTCGATCTCTCGCTGGACGGCAGCCCCTGGCCCTGGGAGGAACCGATGATGCCCTGGGCACAGCAGTGGCCAGTGTTCTGGTGCCCATCGATGATGATCTCCATTACCAGGTCCAGATTTTTGATAACATGGCCCATATCATCCCTCTGCGCACGGAGCATCAAATTTCGACATTCTGGCCTTCGGCCCGAAGTGATCATCGCAACACCGCAGCGTATCCTGTGACCGAGGACCTGACTCCCGCAGCAGAATTAACCTTCACCGGAGAGCTTTTCGCCTATCCAAATCCCGCTTCAGGCAGATTCCAATTCAGCTGGAAAGGCGATGCGGCAGAAGGTGAAACCCTCTTGGATATTTATGATTTGAGAGGGCACCTGGTGAATCGTCTGCGCTCAAATCCCGTGGATGGGAACCTTTCCTGGGATGGGCGGGATGCTTTGGGCAGGGGTGCGGCAGCTGGTACTTACCTGGCGGTGGCTCGCAGCAGGGATCATCGTTCGGTGGTTCGTATCGTTCTGACCCGATAATTTTTGGCCTCGGCAGTGAAAATCCATTCCCGAGGCTTGTTTTCCATGGTAACTTTCTTCCATGACCAACCCCGAACAAAGTTCAAAATCCTATTGGGATCTGTTGCGCACTGCCGATCGGCTTCTGGCTGAAGGTGATTTCCCCAGTGCCGAGCAGCATTACGAAGTGGCCTGCGGCCGCCGGGAAGACTCGCCCGGTCGCGTTTTTCTCACCGAAAAAATCAGTGATGGTGTGGGGCGTTTTTTCAAACGCAGTGGTGATGGTGATGCTAAATCCCAGGGTCGCTGGGCTCGCCACCGGGAAGAATTCCGTCTCGCATTTCTGAATGAAGGCGACAAGACCGTTCGCCGGGCTGTGCATCTGGCGGAACTGCGCCCCGAAGATGATGCTCAGACCAACCAGCCCATTTTGGAACAAGCCCTCTACCTGGTGGGCCGCAGCAGTATTTTTGCCGAAGAACCTGCCAGCGCGGTGCCCCTTCTCAAAGGGTTGTTCCGCACGGCCAAGCGCACCGGTCGTCCTTTTCCCGTTGATCTGGTTCGGCACGATTTGCCCCTGACAGAAGAGGACCGCCTGTGGCTGGCGCGTCGCGGTGGCGAACTGGTGGTGGAATTCCAGGAACAGGACACCATGAAAGTGGGCAGCCTGCAGGCCGAAGAATGGGCCCGGGTTTGTTTGCAATTGTTGAATCCCCGCTATTTCGGAAACACAGGCCGCCTCGAAGAGGAGCGCAGCTGGGTCGAGGCCATGACTTCGGACCATTTGTTGGGCCGGGCCGGCGAAAGTGTCACCGCCTACCGAAAATATCTGGCCGAATACCCGGCACCGGGTGAACGGGCCGACGAAGCCCGGATCCGGTTGCTGGAACTGCTGGCCAACATCGATGCCCTGCATTTTCAAGTGCCCCATTATGATGAAGCCCTGTCCGCCATGCAGTCTGCCGGCCTGTCCCCGGGCAGCGCCATGGCCGGCCGGTTTGAAGCAGCCCTCGGGCGCATCGAACACCGGCGTCCTGACCCCATGCCTGGCGATGCCACCAACACCGCCTGGGCTTCTCTGGCATTGGAAACTGATGGCCGGGTGGCTGCTGTTTTCTGGTGGGGCGACGAACCCCGGGATGTGGCTCACTGGCGGCCCGGCGAAGATACGGCCCATATCCTGCAATTTCTGGAACCCTGTGAAGACCGGCTGATATGCGCCCAGCAGAGCACCACCGCGGTGCTCGGCAGCGTATGGGAAAATTTCCCGGGCCTGTGGACAGTGAATGATTATGTGTCGGCTCTGCTGGAAGTGACTCTGCCGTCCGGGGGGCTTGATCCTGAATCTCTGCTGCGCATGGGCATGGGGGAGACGGGCGCATGGCGTTCCGGTTGGAACCCTGATCATGGTCATGTGCACCTGGAACCACCGCGCCGCTCCACTTTGGTCGAAGCCTGGCAAGGCGGTCCCGCCGGGGCTTCCCTGGTTGGCGGACTCCTGCTTCTGGCCATTCGCACCCGGTTGGCCACTGCCGATCCCTGTTTGCGCGGTGGTATTCGCCACCTGGCGCGCCGGGGCGATCCGGCAGCTTCATTCCTCTATGAATTCCTCACTGTGGGCAACCATGTCACAGCCGAGGTCGATTCCACCTTCGAGCCCTGGACTCTGCCTCTGTTATGGACCCGTCCCGATCCGTTCGGCTGGTCTTCTCATGGCACTGCTGCCACCGAGACGTCCAATCCTGCCCGGGACACTCTGGCCCGCCCGGATCTGGGCAGGAATGATCTGGCCATTGTTTCCACTGGTGACCCGGCAGCCGTGGTGGCGGCCTGGGGTGATGGCCGGCAAAAATGGCGCATCGTTCTGGACCGTCTGGATCGTTTGGAAACATTATCTCGGGTTGCCGGTGGTGCCATCGGACCGGTCACTCTTATTCCTCAGTCCGGCATGGTGCATGATCTGGATGGTGCTCTTGCCCTTCTGGAGCAGATGCTGACTCCGGATCAACGGCCCACAGGTTCGGTCACCGGCTTGTTGCCCCTGTTTCACTGGGCCCGCCTGGTGGAAACCCACAACGGCGATTTGCTGGATTTCATGCACGTGCGACCCCGGGTCCATGCCGACACACCACTGTATGACGAGTACCGGGTTCTGGCGGGAGAATTGCCCCGTATTGAACCCCAGCTTGACTCGGGTAATCCCCAAAGCAATTGGACCAGCCAGTTCAGTCAGCGGGTGCGCAAAGCAGGATTTGTGGCGGGTATGGTCGACTCACTGGTTCCTGATGCCCAACGTCTGGACAGCTTGTGGGGGGTATTCGAAGGCAGTGATGCTTCCTGGGTTTTCCTGGACAGCGCCGCTGTTCACTGGTCGTTGCTGAGCCGGGAAAGTGCCGGCATTCAGCAACTGCATTCGTTGTTGCACAGCCGGGGGCATCGTCACTTATCCCTGCTGACAGGGGCCATTTGGCTCCGCGGAGAATTGGAAGAACTGCTGGGTACCTGGCTGGGTGGTTGTGGCAATGCGTACTGGGTGGGGTGGACCGATGGCCGGCCGCCGCGCCTGCGGCTTGCTGATCGCGGGGTCGTGCCCGATTCCCAGTTGAATCCTGTGCTGGCTCTGGCCGGTCAGTTGGCCCATACCCGCCAAGTCCTTGCCAATGCGGAGGGTGGAACTATTCTGCTGCCCGGGGAAGGCTGCTGCGGCCAATTCTGGCACGATGTTGCCAGCGGAGAATTACCCCTGGCTGCCGATCACTGGCATTTCCTGAGTCCACCCAGACACGCATCGCAAATTTCCCCCTTGGGTAAAGTGGCCGCCAGTGTGCAGGAAATACCAGATGCCAGTCGCCAGACGCTGTTGGTTCCGGTGCTGGCAAGCCTGGAGGAAGGGGAGGCCCCCATTGCCTTGTCCGATTCTCCAGAAGATTGGGAAACAGCCGATCGCAACCGTCGCGGTTTCCTGCAGTGGCGCCGCAAATTGTGTGGTCTGGAAATTGCCAACCTCATGGCCGGAACCTGGCAGAATGTGGAAATCATGGATCCCCGCTGGTGGCGCTTGCTGCGTCCCGAAATTGATGCGTCCACCCAGCCCTGGTCCGGGGCCCTGGCCAGCGCCCTGGTCTCGCCCGATGGCATGACAACTTTTGATTTGCCTGGCTTGGGTCATGGAAAAGATGATCTGCTGCCCACTGCCATCAGCGAATCTGTCAGCCAGTGGTTTCTCTCGCTGCCTTCAGAATCACCGGCTGTCCGGACTCTGCCTGCCCCTGCTGAGAGTCTCTCTTTCACTGGTACACAGGCTAAATTACTGGTGGGTGATCCTTCTGAGTTGTGGGCCAGCATCACTCATCATATTGCCAAAGGCTGGGAACGTGGCGATTTGAGCGCCTGGGCCCTGCTGATATCGGACAAACTGCCAGGACCTGCTGCCGATCTGGTTTCTGGAAGCTGGACGCCAGGCATAACTGCCTGGCCCCTCAGCGCCGAGCCCGGTTTGCCTGGCCCGTTGCTCTGGATCAACCGGGGCGATTTCTCCAACCCGGCGTTTGTGGAATACCTGGCTGCTCACCCGCCAACAGTGATCATGGCTTGCGGTGTGCAGGAATGGTTGCCCAAACCTGATGATGGCTGCCAAATCGGGGCTCACACCCTGCGCATTATATTGGATTGCAAAACCAGGCTGCTGGTGGTGCAGGCTGATGAATTGACTGATCCCTGGAGGATTTTCCTTGCTGACGCCACAGGTGTTGAAGTTGTTCACGCAATGCCTTCTGCCGCTGCCGCCGACACTGCCGAAACTCCCACTTTTCCCGGCAGCCTCGATTCTCTCCAACGGTTACGGCAACTGCTGACACGATTGGAATTGGTTCTTTCAGCTAACGATGAAAGGTCT
>JAOZJV010000350.1 GCA_029935695.1 Candidatus Krumholzibacteriia bacterium
AGCACTGGAAGGGAAGGGTTATGTGTGGAACTACACTCTGGAAGACGCCATGCTGGTCAAGAGTATCATCCTGATGACCGCAACCGAGACCAACTTGCCGCGAGAAAACAATATCGGCGGCAACCCTCCTTTGAACCGAGGTGGCAAGGACAATATTGAAGGCTACGGTATGATCAACGCCGATGCCGCCATCGAGGCCGTCTTCAACCAAATACCAGGTGATGCCTTAAACGTTGCCATCACTTTTGGTGACAACCCAAGTGATCGCCGCTGCTGGGCCACGTCATTAAGCTCTTTGCACGGCAACGCGGAAATTAATTTGTCGGTGCCTTCAACCCTGGATGCCGACATCTACATTTATGAACCAAACTACGATGATGGTGACCCCACCCTGGTGGCCAGCTCCATCAACTCGAATCCTGGTGATGATGAAAGCATCCCGTTCGAACCTGTGGAAGGCCGTGAATATTTTTTGACCGTCAAGCGCATCGATGGATTTGGGGAAGTTGAGCTGGATGTTTTCTTCCCTTCGTTGAGCAATGTGGTTGATGCAACAGTCCCGCAGTTGGTTGATATTTATCCAAACCCATTCAACCCTCGCACCACCATCAAATTCCAGGTGGGACAGGCCGAGCGTATCACTGTCTCGGTGTACGATGTGGCTGGACGGCAAATTGCTGTTCTGGAGGACCGCATGTTTGCCACCGGGCCCCAGGAAGTCATCTGGGATGGGAGCGACAGTCGGGGGAGTGCTGTTGCTTCCGGTCCATATTTCGTGAGGATGGAAAGTGGGAGTGGAGTGCAGCAAAAGAAAGTGATGCTGGTCAGGTGACGGTTTGAACAAGAATAGTCTGCCCACCAGCAGAAAACCATTTTGAAAATTGGCTTCAATTGGCAAATTCATCTATCATTAAGGGCGTCTGATTCAAGCCGATAAAATGCTGGAATCACCCATTTTATCTCACCCGAACTACCGGATTCGCCAACGCCATGTCGCTACTGTTCGCTTTGCCCACCTTGCTCACCATTCCCCTGGCCTACATCGGCCCGGGTGCGGGCTTCGCTTTGGGTGGCAGTTTCCTGTTTGCTTTTGTGGGAATTTTGCTGGCTGTGGTGGCGGTTCTGGCCTGGCCGGTGCGTGTCCTGTTGCGCTCTTTGCGCGGACGGGGCAAGCGGCGCGACGGTGCTGCCGGGCGTGTGGTTGTGCTGGGTCTCGATGGATTCGATCCCGGCATCTGCAAAAAGATGATGGACGCGGGGGAGCTGCCTCATCTGTCTGCTCTCAAACAAGAGGGTGGCTACCGACCGTTGCTGACCACCTTCCCGGCCATGTCGCCGGTGGGCTGGTCCACTTTTGCCACAGGGGTTGATCCTTCCGGTCATAATATTTTCGATTTTCTGAGTCGCGATTTGGTGACGCATTTGCCCGTGCTTTCATCCACCAAGTTACACCAGCGACCTGTCCGAAAGCTGGGCCCTCTTCCTCTGCCCGGTGGCGGCCCCAAGTTCGAACTTCTGCGCCGTAGCAAACCCTTCTGGAAGACCTGCGCCGAAACTGGTTTAGCCAGCACTATCCTGCGCGTGCCCATCACTTTCCCTCCTGATAAATTTGGCGGCAAGTTGCTGTCGGCCATGTGCGTGCCGGATTTACGCGGCACCCAGGGCACATTTTCCCACTACACTTCTGCCGAAGCGCGCAGTGGTCTGCAAGGCGCGCGCACAACTGGCGGCGTGCGGCTGGAGCTTCAGCAAAACAGCTCGGGCGCCTTCACCAGTGTTTTGACCGGGCCCGATCTGCCAGATGGTTCAGGAAGCATGACTCTGCCAGTGAGCGCGGTGGTTGATTCTGCTGCCCAACGCGCCGAATTCCAGATTGGTCCGGAGAGTTTTTCTCTGGGGAATGATGAATATTCTGAATGGATTCCCGTGGTGTTTGGATCGGGAGCGGCCAAGGCTCATGGTATTTGCAAAGTGCGTATCACGTCTTTCAAGCCGGGCTTTTCCTTCTACATCACGCCGGTGAATATTGACCCGCGCAACCCGGCCATGCCTATCAGCAATCCTCCCCATCTGGCCATTGCCTATTCTCGCTTGCAAGGGCGGTTCGCCACTCTGGGGTTGGCCGAAGATACCTGGGCATTGAACGAGCGGGTCATCGACGAGCAGGCTTTTCTGGATCAGGCCTGGGCCATCCACGAAGAGCGGCGCATCCAGTTTTTCCATGCCCTGAAACGGCAGCCTGATGGTGTGGTGTCCTGTGTGTTCGATGCCACGGATCGCATCCAGCACATGTTCTTCCGCTACCTCGATGCGGACCATCCGGCCAACGAGGGTAAGGATGTTGAAAAGCATAAGAACGTCATCCCCGATCTTTACCGCACCGCCGATGCGTTGGTGGGCGAAACCCGCGCCAAATTAAACAAGGGCGATGTATTGCTGGTCATCAGCGATCATGGTTTCAAAACTTTCCAGCGCAATGTGAACTTGAACACCTGGTTCAGGGATCATGGGTATCTGGCACTGAAAACCGATCCGGCTGACGGACCTTCGCCAGCCATTGAGGCTGGTTCGCGTTTTGAAGTGGCGGATATTGACTGGACCCGGACCCGCGCCTATACCAACGGCTTGGCCGGTTTCTTTTTGAACCTGAAAGGCCGCGAAACTGATGGTTGTGTTGATCCATCAGAAGCCACGGCTTTGAAAAAGGAACTCATCGATGCTTTGCGTGGTTTGCCAGATACCGGTCGAGGCGGTACTGAAGCCATCACCGAACTTTGGGACTGCGACGACATTTACCGTGGACCCTACAAGAGCAACAGTCCCGATGTCATTGTGGGTTACAAACCTGGCTATCGTGCAGATTGGGATGCCGCTGTGGGTGCTGTGGGCGCTGATGTGATCAGCGACAATACGCGCAGCTGGTCGGGCGATCACTGTATGGATCCGCGGCAGGTGCCCGGGGTGCTGTTCAGCTCGCAACCATTTGAAGCAACCAAACCGGCTCTGCTGGATATGGCTCCGACTATTCTGGATCTGCTGGGTGTGGACGCGCCGCCGCACATGACCGGCAGCAGTATTTTTAAAGGACGAGGTTCCGAATAATGATGCGCCGGCTTCTATTCATGGTCTTTCTACTCAGTATTGTTGCCCCCGCAACCATTCTGGCTGAAGACACCAAAGTCCTGGTCCTCGGTTTCGACGGCATGGATCCCATCCTGCTGGATGAGTACCGCGCCGCTGGCCTGATGCCCAACTTCGATCGCTTTATCGCCGATGGTGCTCAACTGAAATCGTTCGGCACTTCCATTCCGCCTCAATCGCCGGTGGCCTGGAGCAACTTTATCACCGGCCGCGATCCGGGTGCCCACGGCATCTTCGATTTCATCCACCGCGACCCGGCCACCATGCTGCCCAAGTCGTCCACCAGCGAAGCCAAAGGCGCCACCCGATTCTGGCAATTCGGTTCCTGGAAAATTCCCCGTGAGTCGGCTGATATCCATAACCTTCGCCAGGGTACTGCGTTTTGGGAGATTCTTTCAGACCATGGCATCGAAGCCACCATTTTCCGTGTGCCCGCCAATTTTCCGCCTGTGGAATGTGAAGCGCACAGTTTGTCGGGCATGGGCACGCCAGACATAACGGGCAACTACGGCATCAGCACGCTCATCACCGATGACCCGCCTTTGGATCGAGATCTGGGTGGTGGCCGCGTGGTTTCCGTGTGGCTGGATGACGGTCTTTTTACTGCCGATCTCATCGGTCCTCGCAACTCCTACCGTGAGGGAGATCCCGAAACTACCGTGCCCATCGAAGGCCGGGTTGATCGCGAATCTCACACCGCCTGGTTGAAAGTCGGCGATACCGAACTGGTGCTCAACCAGGGCGAGTGGAGCCAGTGGGTGACGGTGGAATTTGAACTGGTGCCGCACATCCAAAAAATCAGCGGAACGTGCCGTCTGTACCTGATGTCCACGGACCCGGCGTTGCGGATCTATGCCACCCCGGTGCAGATTGATCCCCGCAATCCGGTCATGCCCATCAGCACCCCGGATTCCTACAGCCGCGAAATTGTTGATGAGACCGGCTATTTCTACACCCAGGGTTTGCCTGATGATACCAGCGGCCTGGAAAACGGATTCCTCAGTGATGACGATTATGTTCAGCAGAGCGGGCTGGTCCTGTCTGAACGGGTGGAGCAACTGGGCGCCGAGCTGGAACGTTTTGCAAAGCTTGACGAAGGATTCCTCTTCTTCTACTTCAACTCGCCGGACCAGACCTGCCACATGGTGTGGCGCAACATGGACGAGACTTCGCCCACCCATGGCGAGGCCGACCACGAGCATGCCGACCGCATCGCCGAGGTCTATGGCGAACTGGATGACGCGTTCGGAAAAGTTCTGGATCAGGTGGACGATCAAACCATGGTCATGGTCATGAGCGACCACGGCTTTGCGCCCTGGAATCGGGCCATTCACGTGAACGCCTGGTTGCGCGAGAATGGTTACCTGGCAGTGAAAGACGGCGTGGACCAGTCGTCGGTGGACATGCTCATGGGCATCGACTGGACGCGGACCAGG
>JAOZJV010000351.1 GCA_029935695.1 Candidatus Krumholzibacteriia bacterium
TCATTTCCAGCCAGAGATCGTTACCCTCACGAGTACGCTCACCCACACCGCAGAACACGGAGTAACCACCGTGCTGGGTGGCGATGGCATGAATCAATTCCATCACGATAACGGTTTTACCAACACCGGCACCACCAAAGAGGCCAATCTTGCCACCCTTCACATAAGGCGCCAGCAAATCCACAACCTTGATGCCGGTCTCGAAGAGTTCGTTGGCTTCACCCTGGTTGGTAAGTTCAGGAGGATCGGCGTGAATGGGAGAGACTTTGTCAGGCTCGGGCAGATCGCCTTTTCCATCCAGGGGTTTACCCAGAAGGTTGAAAAGGCGGCCCAGGCACTGATCGCCCACAGGGACGGAAATCGGTGAGCCCAGATCCAAGCCTTTCATACCGCGGACCAGACCATCGGTCGAATCCATGGCAATGGTGCGAACCACATTATTACCCACGTGCTGCGCAACCTCGACAATGAGGTTGATGCCTTTTTCTTCATCAACAATGTTGATGGCGTTCAGCATGTTGGGCAAATTGTCCGAATGGAACTCAAGATCCACTGTTGGTCCAATGACCTGGACGATCTTACCGTAGTTCTCGGCCATGTTCCTGTTCTCCTTGCAATCTAAGCTTATGGGACACACGTCCCGCCTTGAAATTTTAACTAGAGAGCGTTTGCTCCGCCTACAATGTCCAAGAGGTCAGCCGTGATTCCACTCTGGCGCTCACGGTTACGCTGCAGGGTCAAACTGTCGATCATTTCGCCGGCATTTTCAGTTGCCGCGCTCATGCTGACCATGCGAGCGGCATGCTCGCTGGTGAAAGCCTCGGCCAAAGTCATGAAGACCCGGTTGCGCAGATAAAGCGGCAACAGAACCTTGAACATTTCTTCCTGGCTGGGCTCCCAGATATAATCGATGGCTCTGGCATCGTCCGCCTCTTCATCACCAGTGGCCTGGTCCGGAGCGATGGGCAGCAATGGCTCATCCACCGGACGCTGGGTCATGGTGCTGATGAAAGAAGAATAGACCACACGAACTTCATCGAACTCTTCGCCGACGAAAGCACTCACCGCAGTGTTACCCACCAGGCTGCCGCGTTCGCTGTTGATGACGCCGCCAAAATCTTCGTGGCTGGCAAACACCTTGTAGTCACGTTTGCGGAAGTACTCTTCCACCTTGCGGCCTACAGCGTAAATTTCTGTTTCCACTCCATCATTGATGGAAGCATCAACAGATGCCTGTGCCACTTTCAGCACGTTCATATTATAGGAACCACACAAACCCTTGTCTGATGCAACGACCAGATACAAGCGTCTGCGAACAGTCCGCACTTCAAACAAGGGATCGGCGATATCGGCCTTACCGGCAAGCTGCTGCATCAAGTCAGTCAGCTTGCGTGAATAAGGACGCGCAGCCAGCATGTTGCCCTGAGCACGCTGCAGCTTGGACGCCGCAACCATTTTCATGGCCTTGGTGATCTGCTGCGTGCTCTTGACACTGCGAATCCGCTTATTGAGTAATTTTACCCCGGCTCCCGCCACGGGTTACCTCCTAGCTACGACTTTTGATAAAATCTTCGATGGCGCCAGTGAGGCTCTCCACCGTATCGGGTTCCAGCTTGCCGCTTTCGGCGATGGCGTGCAAGACGCCGCTGTGTTTTTCATCCATGTATGCGTGGAAATCTTCTTCCCACCGGGGCACTTCTTCCAAAGGCACAGGATCCAGGAAACCCTTGCTTGCCGCAAAGATGACGGCAACCTGATGCTCGTTGGCCATGGGCACATACTGACCCTGTTTCAGGATCTCAACCATGCGCGCACCACGGGTCAGCTGACGCTGGGTGCTCACGTCGAGGTCAGAGCCGAACTGGGCAAAAGCCTGCAACTCACGGAACTGAGCCAGATCCAGCCGCAGTGAACCAGCCACTTTCTTCATGGCCTTGGTCTGAGCAGCACCACCCACACGAGAAACCGAGATACCCACGTTGATGGCGGGACGGATTCCCTGGTAGAACAAGTCGTTCTCCAGGAAAATCTGGCCATCGGTGATGGAGATCACGTTGGTGGGAATGTATGCCGACACATCCGAAGCCTGAGTTTCGATGATGGGCAGGGCAGTCAAAGATCCGCCGCCGTTCTCGTCACTCAACTTCACGGAGCGTTCCAGCAACCGGCTGTGCAAGTAGAAGACGTCGCCGGGGAATGCTTCGCGTCCGGGCGGGCGACGCAACAGCAGAGACATCTGCCGGTAGGCGTTGGCCTGCTTGGACAAATCGTCGAACACCGCAAGGGTGTCCTTGCCTTGCCACATAAAGTGCTCGGCCATGGTGGTGCCGGTATAAGGAGCGAGGAACAGCATGGGCGCGGGCTCACTGGCACTGGCTGCGACGATGGTTGTGTACTCCATGGCGCCGTGTTCCTTGAGCTTTTTATGAACAGCGGCCACGGTGGATTGCTTCTGACCAATGGCCACATAGAAGCAAAGCACACCTTTACCCTTTTGGTTGATGATGGTGTCGATGGCCACGGCAGTTTTGCCTGTACCACGATCGCCAATGATCAACTCACGCTGGCCCCGGCCAATGGGAATCATGGAGTCGACGGCTTTGAGGCCGGTCAACAGAGGTTCACCCACAGGCTGGCGAGCAGTAACACCAGGAGCTTTCAGCTCGATGTTACGAGTCTCGGTGGAGGGTATGGGACCTTCGCCGTCGATGGGCTGTCCAACAGCATTCACCACACGGCCAAGAACGCCTTCACCCACAGGCACCGAAGCAATGGTGCCGGTGCGTGTGACCTGGTCACCTTCTTTGATACCCGTGTCGGAACCCAGAATGGCAACACCAACGGAATCTTCTTCAAGGTTCAGCACCATGCCGAAGATATCGCCGGAGAATTTGACCATCTCACCGGCCATCACGTCCTGCAGACCGTATACGCGAGCGATACCATCGCCCACCTGAAGGATCGTGCCGACGCTTTCGACCTCAAGGTCGCGGTCGTACTTGGTCAGCTCCTGAGATAATACGGAGCTAATCTCTTCAGGCCTAAGTTTCAATGCCCATCTCCTCGTTTGTTCCGGCTAAAGTGCCGATTTCACTTCTGATGCCCGGTAGCGTTTACCGCACCTGGGCCTTTTCAAGCGTATTGCGCAGGTGATCCAGGTTGCTGCGTACGGTACCGTCGAGGATTTTATCCCCCAAAGTCACGCACACGCCACCGATCACTGCGGGATCAATTTTATTTTCCAGAACAACCCTGGAGCCGGTCAAGGCAGACAGCTTCTCGGTGAGGCTGGCGGCCAGATCTTCGGGCAGGGTCACTGCGGTGGTCACCTGGGCGCGAACAACGCCCTGATGTTTTTCAACCATGTTGGCGAACTCTTCGCCGATGTCCCGGAAGTTTTCAATCCGGTTCTTGTCGATCAGTAAATAAAGGAAGTGCAGCAGAATATTTTCGATTTTATCACCGAAAATACTCTTCAGCAGATCCTTCTTTTCCTGGTCTGCAACCTGGGGACTGTCCATGAAAGTCCGCAATTCCAGATTGTCTTTCACCACGCTGATGATACCAGCGTAGGATTCGCCAACCTCAACCAAATTGCCCTCAGCCAGAGCCGAGGTCATCAGGGCACCCGCGTAACGAGTTGCTACCTTGCGATCACGCATTGGGAGCTCCCCCGCTGCTGGGCAGGTTGTCGATATAGTCGGTGATCAGCTTGCGATGCAGGTCATTGTCCAACCGCTCGCCGATGACTTTCTCCGCAGCTCCAAGAGCCATGGACACCACAGAGTCGCGCAGTTCGAGCTGGGCCTTGTGAGCCTCAAGATCGATATCCTGCACAGCCTTCTGTTTGGTTTCCTCGGCAGTGGTGCGAGCCTTGACGACGATACCGTCGGCAATCTCTTCACCCTTCTTCACTGCTTCCTGAACTTTTTCACGTTCGATGGCCTTGATATCTGCCAGCTTGGCTTCAAAATCACCCTTGAGAGCATCAGCATCGCTCAGGTTCTTTTCCGCCGCGGCATAATCACCATCAATTTTCTCACGCCGAGCATCGAGCATGTCGATGATCGGACCCCAGGCGTACTTGGCCAAAACCCATACAAAGAGGCCGAAGCCCAGGGCCATGGTCAATAGTTGGGGTATTTTCGGGAGTACCATATCCATGACAGGTTACCTTCCGGTCAGATCCACCCGGCGTTTGTGCGGGGGCGAATTATTTCGCCCCCATTTACTAGATACGCACGCCGAGTCGACTTCCCAAATCTTTCCAGATCGCATCCGGATAAACTCCAGACACTAAATTTCTGGACAATCTAGAGATTACCCATCAACAGGATGGTGGCGATCAGAGCGTAAATCGTCAGGGCCTCGATAAAGGCACAACCGATGATCATTGCAGTCTGAATCTGACCGATGGCCTCAGGCTGGCGACCCATAGCGTTCATGCCGCCCTCAATGGCCCTACCCAGACCGAGACCCGAGCCAATTGCAGCCAAGCCCAAACCAATAGGAAGAGCAAGTCCCAGAATGTTCCCGTCCATTGTTTTCTCCTTCTCAGTGCGTGCGTTGCACT
>JAOZJV010000352.1:0-2206 GCA_029935695.1 Candidatus Krumholzibacteriia bacterium
TCCTCGGTCTGCATTATCTGAAAACCCTTGAAGACATGGAAGAAACCAGTGGTTTTGATTCCAGTTCTCTTGGCTTTTTGGGTGTGTATTCTTTTGGTCCGGGCATGCTTAACTTTGAATTATCCCTGGAGTATGTCCCCAATTACATTCTGGAAGAGGATCTGCTTCAGCCCTCCGCTTATGTCTTTATGGGTAACAAAATTTACGGTGGCCTGGGTATTGGAACCAGCCGTTTCAAGGGTGACTGGGCGGATGATCCCTTTTTCGATCTGAGGGCCGGGTTGAAAATTTCCGTCTTTGACTTTTTTGCATCCTACCGCATTCAGGAATTGAACGAAGTCAATGATCTGGAAACGGATGATCTGAATTCGATTACTTTTGGGGCCCTTTTTAAATTCTGATTTGGTGGTGCGAAAAGCTCTAAAACAATTGTCCCCTGTCTGATCCCCGACAGGAGAAAAAATTGCCTGGCCCCAATCACGGCCAGGCAATCCCTTCAAATAACCCAATGAATTCAACCTACTTCAACATCAGAACCTTCTGAATTTCATTGGTCCCATGGGCGCTCATGCGGACCATATAGACACCACTGGGCAAGCGGTGCCCGCCATTGTCCTTACCATTCCAGATGACTTCATGCCGCCCGGCGGAATAGGCATCCCGCACCAGTGATCGGGCCAACTTACCCCGTAAATCATAAATCTCCAGCTGGACATTTCCTTCACTGGCAAGGTTGAAAGAGATGGTGGTCTGGGGGTTGAACGGGTTGGGGGTGATTCCCGTCAAGCCCGTTGGCGATGGCAATTCCGTTTCAGGCACAGGGGTCAGAAGATCCCGGAACTGCAGCTGGAATTGACCGGAGTTGGCCACGTCGCTGGTTTCATTTTTCCACACTGCCAGGCAATAATATCCCTCAATGGGGATATCAAATTCGATGCTTTCACCCTCGCCTGGACCATTGAGCCAGGCCATGGCATCAGGCAGAGAACTGGACTTGGTTTGGAAGGCCGTTTCTGTAGAGTGAAGGGTCATGCCCCAGTTCACGGTTCCGGAAACATTATCCAAATCAATGACATAGTGACCAGCGTTGAACTGGTACTCCAGCAGCTCCATGACTTCACCCGCGGCGATGGTGTACACCGGAGAAGATTCTCCTACGGGGAACCATCCCAGGTATTGCCCGGACACATAGTGAACAGTGTAGTCCTGCTCGCCGCTGTTGTGCAGAATTCCCACATCGAAGTTTGCGAATTCTGTCTGGTTGTAGTTCACAATGACATAATCGCTTTGCCCCACACCCCAGCCGGACCAGGCCAGATTCTGGGCGAAACCGTCGGTGGTGCTGTCGCTGGCTTCATGCAGGCGAATGTCCACATTGGAGGTGTCGCCGGGTACAACAACCGTTGCGCCCCACCAGGTGGAAGGAGCGTGCAGCATGCGCAGTCCATCGCAGTTGTACCACGAGTGCCCCACCAGATCCCAACCACCGGTTCGGCTGTACGGACTGGGCCGCACTGCGGTGTCACCATCAGACATTTCCAGCGGTGACCACACATACTGATGCCCGCCGCTGTTATTACTTTCGGATGCTTCTTCAATCAGGTATTCATAGTCCGTCTGCATGGTCAGCGTATGGCGACCACCGGGGAAATTTCTGGCAAGGGAAGAATTGTAGGGGCGCTGACTTTGGCCCACGAAACTGTTGTTGACCATGGCAGTCCGGTGCACACCATCCATGGCAATGCGGGTGCGCAAACGGTCCACGCCACCGAGGCCGATATTCTCAACAGCCATGTTCAGGTAGGTGGATGATTCATTGCCCACCAGGTATTCAGGCACGGGGACACTGGTGTAAGTGCCATCGTCAGTGGGTCTTGGCACCAGGCAGGAAAACCAGCCATCAGGTTGCCAGGGTGTGAAATCTGGTGGAGAAGTTTGGATTTCCACCGTGACGGGCATGATCTGCTGGTCAGGATTATCCCGGTACAAAACGATGGCGTAATATCCACTTTCAGGCACGGCGAAATCCAAACGGGCATGCCCGGCGGCATCGGTGAACGTCTGGTGTGTGGCATCGGACAGGGACCCTGTGGTGAAGGTTTTATCCAGCCAGGCCAGATAAAGCGGTCCATCTTCAGGATCGATCACGGCGCTCAGGCCGATGGGTCCGGTGTTCTCCGCAGAAATGTAAATCTCATCCAGCAGG
>JAOZJV010000352.1:2216-4556 GCA_029935695.1 Candidatus Krumholzibacteriia bacterium
ATGGTGAGGGTCAGGGAATCGCCAAAGCTCAGATTGCTGGACAACCCTACTTGCTGGATGAGGAAATCTTCGGATCCATTGTTGGAGTTGGTGATGCCCACGTCGTACGACTCTTGTCCAAGAGTATTGTTGTTGATCAGGACGGCATCCATCATGCCGGCTGGCCGGCGGGAGGCGCCAATGCTGGTGTAATATCCGTCAATGGGCGAGTCGACGGCTTCGTAAAGATAGCAGTCGTAATCATCGTCGGCTGATGATGGAATCACTACTGCGGCATTCCACCAGTTGGCAGCGTTGATGCGGAACCCATCGCAGTTGTAATGGGCAAATAATCCGTTCAGGGGCAGCCAGGAAAAGCCACCGGTGCGGGGCGGAGGCGCTGACCTTGTGACGTCCGTATTGGTTGTCATTTGATACCCTGACCACATGAACTGCCGGGCATAAGTATTGTTGAATTCGTCCGTTTCAGAAATGCGGCCACCGGAATCGATGTCCACGCCAAAAGTATGGCGCCCGCCACGCACCTTCAACTGCCCGAGATTCACCGGACTGATTCCGTAGTCGTAGTAATCGCCCCCGATGGGGTCCTGGCAGTAGTCCATGTCGGCGAAAGCACCATCAACATAGGCCACAATGTCGAACCAGGTGGAGGTGGCTGCTTCACCAGTGTTGATGGCAAAGAAATTCCATTGGGTGTTGTAGTTGTTGCCGGGCAACACCGCGGGCAAATGCGCCTGCGACACGGTGTTGGAGCTGCCTGTGCTCGGGAAGGCCGGATAATCCCAGCCAGCGGGGTCATAAAAAGCCAAATCCGCAGGATCCGGGGGACGGATGGTGAACGGCCCGTAACTGGAATAACTGTTGCTCCAGTTGCCGGCCCGGTCCACGGCCCGGGCGGTCAAATACCAGGTTCCGGCTGAGCCATATGTCTGGTAACCGGCGGAGTATTCCGTATCAAGATTGTAGTCGGGGGCAACGCCGGGTGTTTCGGACAGCAGGACGCTGTATCCCTTGATACCCGAGAAATTGTCGGTGGGTTTGGTCCACGAGAAACTCAATTCAATATCGCTGGAACTGCCGTCAACGGGAATGTTGCCACTCATGTTGGTGGCACTACCAGGTGCGGTATTATCGAGGCCTGTAAAGGTGTTGAAGGTGGCCGTTTCCCAGAAGGCTTCCCGGTAC
Source organism: Candidatus Krumholzibacteriia bacterium (assembly GCA_029935695.1). Classification (GTDB taxonomy): domain Bacteria; phylum Krumholzibacteriota; class Krumholzibacteriia; order LZORAL124-64-63; family LZORAL124-64-63; genus LZORAL124-64-63. The sequence goes on from JAOZJV010000352.1 coordinate 3,402, forward strand.
TGGGGGTAGTCATTGTAGAAATCGTTGATGAAGGCGGAAAAGGTTTCGCGTTCGTGGGAGACAAGACAATCAAAAATTTTGGCTGTCCCTGCACCCATGGCATCGCGCCAACCTTCGGCGTTGGGTTCTTCAATGCTGTAATCGTCGATGTCGCGCAACAGGGCGCCGACGAAACCTTCGGTGATCAGGGGAGAACCATACTGATAATCTTCCTGACAGGTGTCCAATTCTTCCTGCGATCTGGTGTACATCACTCCCAGGGTGTAATGGGTGTGCATGTACCGGGTGATCACATCGGCAATCCAGTTGGGGACACCTTCACCGAAAGCGTCTTCCTGGTTTTCTTCGCACCACAGGCAATGACCGCAGTCGTCCCACAGGGCGCCTTCGGTGTCGCAAATGCCATTGCAGTAATCGGGAATATTCAGGTCTACCCTTTCGGACATGAAATGATGACCGTACTCGTGGCAGATGGTGTCTTCCATCCAGGTCCGGTAGTTTGAAATATGGATTTCTTCGAATACCGCATTGTAGTGGGCATTGTCCCCGTCGGGCCAGATGGCGTCGATTTGATCCAGGTCGTAACCTTCCACGTATTTCAGGTAACGCCAGGCCCGCACCACGGTGTTGGAAATGTGGATGGCGCCGTGAGAGCTTTCGTCGCCTGGAATCAGGTTACCGAAATCAATAAAATGGCCGGTGTAGTCATCATGGGTGGGAGTTTCCCATGAGTACTCAAATTCCCAGAAATCCTGAACCACGACCACCGAGTTTTCAGCTTCGAATTCCAGATAAACATCAGGATTTTCCCAGCCGTCAAAGCTGACGGTGAAATCAAAATCGCCATTGCTGTCGGTCATGCCGTAGCCGATGATTTCGTCCCAGGTGGTGTCTTCGTCGCGCACTTTGATCCACATGTTGTCCGCGCCCACGGCGTAGCCATCTTCCCGGATATAGGAGAAGTTGCCTTTGACCCGGATGCTTTGGTCGCGGGTGTCGCCTTTATCCGAGGATTCACTTTGGCGTTCCACTGTGGGGGGAGCAGGGATATTTTGGATGTCGGCATCGAGAGGATTTTTTCGCAGCGAGTTTTCCAGGTAATCCGGCAGTTTTTTGGTGCTGCGCGCCTGGTGACTGGTGGTGAAGGAATGATTC
>JAOZJV010000353.1 GCA_029935695.1 Candidatus Krumholzibacteriia bacterium
GCCGATGACGCAGTTCATGGGGGTGCGGATTTCATGGCTCATGTTGGCCAGGAATTCACTCTTGGCCTGGCTGCTGGCCTGGGCTGCTTTCATGGCCTCGACGAGATCTTTTTCGGCCTCCAGTTTGGACCAGACGGTCATGAACATGTCGGCCACATAACGCACCAGATTGGTTTCTTCCTGGCTCCAGTTTTCCTTGGCGCGGGCATCGACACCTAGAAAGCCCAGGGAGGTTGCGTTCTGCACAATGGGAATGGCCAGGAATGCGGTGCTGCCATTTTCGTGCCACATGTTCCGGAAACGTTTGGCCTGATCAGGAAGGTCTTCCAGATTATCCACCGCCACGGGCATGTTGATGCTGAACCATTGGGTCATCCAGTCCAGGCAGAGGTGGGTTAAGGCCACCGGAAGTTCCGTTTGTTTTTTACCATCATCACGCTGCCAGGAGAACATGAGCCGGGCATCCTGATTGGGCTCACAGAAACGATAAATGAAGCACCGGTCAGCCTCGGTGTAGAAGCCCAGATGTTTCAGGATCCGGCCCATGGTTTCTTCAAGATTTTCGGTGGTGGTGTGCACAAAACTCTGCACGATGGCCGCGCTGGCCTGTTCAAATTTCAAACGTTGGGCCAAAGCCGATTCGGCTTCTTTTTGAGGTGTGATGTCAATGGTCACACCCAGCACCTGGGGCAATTGGCCACGGGATGCGGGCAATGGCTTTTTAATGGCGTTGATCCAGATTTTCTCACCATGGGCAGAAGTGGTCTGAACTTCGGGAATTAACTGAAGCTGGCCATTTTTCAGGATTTTCTGATCTTCGGCAACCCACTGCCTGCACTGTTCAAGGTCCGGATGGATTTCCTGCAAATGCCGGCCTTCGACCTGGTCCACATCTTTGCCGTAGAAATCAGCCACGGATTTATTGACCAGGGTGAAACGTCCTTCACTGTCCCTGGAAAAAATAAAATGAGGGATGGAGTCGATGATCGTGCGCAGGAATTGTTTTTCCTGGTTCAAGCCAAGAGAGTGGAAAGTATTGATCAGGTCGACGCCCAAGCCAGCGGTGGGCAATGCCCAGGCCAGCCATTTCAGAAGCACTGCAATGTGAAAACCCTGGTCATAAATCGACTCAACGGAAACAGCCAACCAGGTTTGGCCCGCCATCAGGGGGATAAGGGTCGCCAGGGTGAGTTGGCCCAGCATGGTGGTCGGCCGGTTTTTCAGGGCCAGATGCAGCATTAAGCCCGTGAGTCCGTAGAGAGAAAAAGTCAGGATGTGCAGGAGCTTGCCCGAAGGCAGATGGCTGGGAGTGCCCTGGGACATGGCGTACCAGGTGGCAGACCCGACGATACTCCCAAACACGAACAAAGCGATGCAGGCATGGTTGTTCTGAAGCCTGCGTGCCATGACAACGGTGACGGATCCTGAAAAGAGAATGATTGCCGCACCAAAACGGCTGAGCAGGGTGGACCATACAGTGGTTGTTTGGAAGGAGGCACCTTCGGTATGAGAACCAAGGCAGGGCACAATCTGGATCGTATCAACAAGGCCGGCCAGAACCATGGTGACACCCAGCAGCATGACAAACCGACTGAAACGCAGGCGGTTGTAAAACACGGTGAGGGTGCCAATCATCAGCACCAGACCGAGGGCGTTGATGTCGATGCGGGTGACAGAATTATCGTTGGTCCAACCGGCAAAATGAGCCCCGGCTCCGCCCTGGCTGGCTGATCCGAAACTCAGGCCGATGACCGACAGGAGCATAGGGGCCAGAGAGACAGCCAGAATGATCAGCAGAATTCTCAGGTTCCAGTTGGTTTTTAAGTGTTCAGGGTTCACTTGGATTCCCGGGTTGAATAGGGCGAATTTGTCCTGCCACTGGGCGGCAGAACTACCATTAAATATTATCGGCTTGAACTCCCACCAACTTGAACAGGATTTGGTGAATTCAGTGATCGACATCCTGATTGGACACGTTGCAGGTAAGCGGAAACCGGGGAGGACGCTACCTGAAAGGGTTGTTGAGGTGTCGTTGGGGTCAAAAAGGTGGTTTGGCGGGAGAATGTGCGGGTTTATGATGAAATTAGTGAGTGAAAGGGGTTCAGGCCCGGCTTTTGCCTCTGGGAGAGCACGGACTGGCAGCCAACGCGCTGGCGGACGTGGCAAATCCAGGAAGTGACTCAACCCCATATGCAAGTCCTGGGACAAGGGGTCAATCTGAAAAATTGTCGACGCCGCTGAGGGCTGAAAGCTGAGTTCGGGCCCTGATTGCTGGTTGGTTGAGACCAGCTAACCAGCAATCAGGGTGGATTTTGGCAGAAAAATTCCCGCCGGCGGGAATTTTTCCCGATGATTGGGGAAATGTTAAGCCAGGTTTCTTGACGTCATGGGTGATAGACCCTATATTGCTCTCTCGCTCAAGCCAAAAGGCTCGTGCCGAATTGGTGCGGGTGCTGGCTAAGCACGAAATTTGATTATAGGTTCCTCGGTAGCTCAATGGTAGAGCATTCGGCTGTTAACCGAAATGTTGTAGGTTCAAGTCCTACCCGAGGAGCCAATCTTTTTTTAGGGCTATATTTAGCTGGCACAATGGTATACAAAGGCATCCGAGGGCAATTGCTCTCGGTTTTTTTATGTCTATATGTTTCAAAAGGGTTTGGGATGACTTGTCCTACCCAAAAAGTCCATCTTGCCCCCGAAATTCACCTCTGATTCCAGAATACCTCAAGAAACCCGGACCCTCAATCTTTTCAGACAAGAAAACCAGGAAACGCCCATCCCCGGATACGAGAAAATCAACGACTATTAACGGCAACCCAAGATGACGGATTCACTCATCCATCCTTTTGAAACTAATTCCGACAGATTTCAAGCAGCTTCCCGAAAGTAACGGTGTGCAGGCCACCGAGAATAGGTCGGCACTTCACTGACCCAATCTCGGGTGGCTCGAACTCCCGTCCCCAGGCGTTTCCTGATTCAACCCCTGATGAGTCCGATCCTCATGGTAATACTCAAGAAATTCACGAATGACCCTGTCCTCTATTCCCAGATGGTTGATTGTTCGCAACACCTTCTCACCATAGATTCCGTCCCGATCCCGGATCAGGTACTTTGGCGTTTTATCAAACGGGAAAGCCTGGATGAGTTGAAGCGCGGTCCAGTCCGCAGTCGGAGAATACGTACAACGTCTTAAATGCAATGGTCGGGATGGTCAGGAAATCGATGGCCCCGATCTCGTGGAGATGATTCCTGATGAAGGTCTTCCAGTTCTGATTGGGTCGTCCCCTCCTCCTTACCATGTACTTCGCCACCGTCGATACGGACAGCGCAGGAATGTGAGAACGATGATCAGCATAGGAGCAGTGTCGTCCGAAAACTGCTCGGGTTTAGTTTTAACATACTGTAAACTGTGTAGTTAACACTCACACTCACGTCTGGGTAGTAACCGTGTGCCAGCTCAGAATTCTGGAAAGTTGACAATTGGACGCAATAAAACTTGCAATTAGACGAAAGAAACCTTGCAATTGGCCAAGAAAAACCTTTCAATTGGTCGAATATTGAACTTTCAACTGGACGGAGTGTTCGGCAATGAATTCTGGTCGCTACATCCCCAGGTTTATCCAGTCGCATTTGGAAACCGCATTGCGGGACACTCCGGTGGTCCTGGTTCATGGTCCACGTCAATGTGGTAAAACCACACTCGTGAGGCATGTTGGCGGTGAGCTGGGTTATTCATACATAAGCTTTGATGACGAAGCTGCTCGGGAATTCGCGACAGAAGATCCCCACGGGTTTGTCGCTGGTCTTTCTGAAAAGATCATCCTGGATGAGGTTCAGCTGGTTCCGAAGTTGTTCTCCGCCATCAAACTGGAAGTGGATCGGAACAGGACGCCTGGGCGATTTATTCTGACAGGATCTGCCAATGTTTTGCTGGTGCCGCGACTTTCCGATTCCCTGGCCGGGCGAATGGAGATCATCCGACTTCATCCACTTTCCATTTGTGAGATCAACGGAGAGGACTCAGGTTTCCTCGACCGGACTTTCAGCCAGGACTGGGCAATGTTCCAGTGTTCCCGCCTGAATGAAACCCTCGCCGGATATGTGACATCGGGAGGGTACCCAGCCGCTCTTGCCAGAAAAAAGGAGCAGAGACGTGCAGCCTGGTACAGGGAATACATCAATACGATCGTTCAGCGGGACATTCGTGATCTGGCCAGAATTCGGGGAATGGAAGCTATCCCCAAGATCATGGAAATGGCAGCCATGCAATCGGGCCAGCTATTCAATCTTTCGAAGCTGGCCGGGCCATTCGAGTTGAGCCGGCCAACCATCGGGGAATACGTGACTCTTCTGGAGAAGGTGTTTTTGGTCGAACGCATCCGACCTTGGTTCAGCAACAGGATGAGCAGACTCATCAAAACGCCCAAAATCCACTTGGGAGATACGGGTCTTGGGTGTTCCCTGCTTGGAATGGGTGCCAAGGATTTGATGGAAGACCGCAAGGTATTTGGAAACCTCCTGGAAACCTTTGTTCTACAGA
>JAOZJV010000010.1 GCA_029935695.1 Candidatus Krumholzibacteriia bacterium
CCTCCCGCGACCTACTGGGGAACCAGCCCATTCAAAAGAGCCTGCACAACCTTCTCCGCATCACGGCGCCGCAACTGTTCGTAACGCACCGCCCAGATGTGATCATCAAAAGCCAGATTTCTCATCTCAACCAGCAACTTATAAGTCGCCGGATTATTCCGTAGCACCCCAAGGCTGCGGCCTTTGGCTTTGGCACCGGCACCCATATCGGCTAGCAGTTTTTCTGCCAGCTTCCGGCTGGTGTGGTCGATGCTGCTTTTTCTCTGGTAATACAGCAATGTGACAACTTCCCCCGAAGGAGGATCATTGTCGGCATGAAAACTCAGGAACACCTGCCGTTTGACCGGCACGCCTTTCAAGGCTTTGCGCGTGATGGCAATCCGCTCATTGAGGTACTTCTGCCCGCCCTTGGGCCAGGTAGACGGACGGTTGCGCCGGTTCCAATCCTTGTCGTTGAACACTTCGTTGCGATCATGCACGAAGGTCCTGGTCACCGGAGTATTACCGCGCAAAAGATGGTTCGGACTGATCATGGTCAAAGTTACATCCGCCCCATGCAGCTTGAGCAGGGCATACACGCGCAGGGCCGTGTCGTAGGCATATTCATCCTCGACGATGTAGGTGGCCTTGCCCGATGAGTCGAGGGTGCGCACGATGGCTCCGGGATCGATACCACCGTGGCCTGGATCGAGTACAAAGTGCCAACCGGCAAAACGTTTGCTCAAACGAGGCATTTTGGCCAGGGTCTTGTCGAACTGACCCAGCAATTTGTGAGCGTGATTGTAGCACACCAGGGGGTTGATGCTGCTCTCTTCGCGGAAGGTGCGGTTGCGCTGTTGGGAAGCCTTGGGCTTCTCGTAGTAGTAAGGTCCGTTACCAGGCTGCAACCGTTGCACACCGGAAACTTTGATGTTCAATTTATCCCAGTCAATGGTGGCCTGACCGGCTGATGGTTCAGCCTGGGCCAAAGCTTCGGTGGCGGCACCGGGAGTGGGGCGAACTTTCAGCTTCTGACCGGGATGAATCACCGAACCACGCAGGTTATTCAGCCGGCGCAATTCCCGCAGACTCATCTGGTGCAGGCGCGCAATTTCCGTGAGGTTGTCGCCGCGCTGGATAACGTAGACGGCGGTCAGGGCGGCGGCCTGGTCGCTCAGTTGCAACTCCTGCCCAATGAGAATGCGGTCACTCTTCAGCTTGTTGATGCGCTTGAGTTCGGAAACACTCATGCCATAAGCCCGGGCAATTTCCCACAGGGCATCGCCCCGTTCAACGATGTGCACTTTGCGGCCGGCTTCGCGCAGGCGCAATTTCTGCCCCACGAAAATGCGGTCGCTATTCAAATCATTGATCTGCATCAGCCGTTTGACGGTGGTGCCTTTGCGTTTGGCAATGCGCGACAGATAATCGCCTCGCACAACCACATAGACCGCGTCATCGGAAGCGATCTGCCCCACTTTGAGGACCTGCCCGATCATGATGCGGTCGCCACTGAGGCCATTCCATTGGCGCAAATTGCCCACAGTGGTCTTGTGCTTACGGGCCAGACTGGTCAGGCTTTCGCCACGCTTGACCGTGTGGGTTTTCCACTCGGCGGCAAACGCATGGCATGCGCAGACGAGAAAAAGAATCAGAAGTGCGGTGGTGCGGAGCAGACGCTGGAAAATACCAATCCTCCTTGATTGGTAGAAAGCCTTCTTGCAGCAGGGACTCAGCAGATGATATTGTCTCCTTCTCAATAATGCAATGGAAACGGCGGCAGCTGCCACTACTGGAAAATGAGGCTCGGCATGAAGAACCTGAAGCTGGACCGCCCCCTGGCGGTGTTTGATCTTGAAACCACTGGCATCGATCCCGACAAGGATCGCATCATTCAGATCGCCATCATCAGGGTGGAGCCCGACGGCCGGCGCAAAACTTACGAAACTCTGGTCAACCCGGAGATTCCCATCCCGCCCGATTCCACCAAAGTGCACGGCATCAAAGACAGCGATGTGCAGGACAAACCCACCTTCAGTCAAATTCGCCGTGAGGTGGAGGAATTTTTACAGGATGCCGCCCTCGGTGGATTCAACTCCATCAACTTCGACACTCCTTTGCTGATGGCCGAACTGAAGCGCTGCGAAGGTGAACTGGACCTGCGAAATGTCATGCAGGTGGATGCCATGCGCATCTTTCACACCATGGAGCGCCGTGATCTGACCGCCGCCTACCGATTCTATTGCGATAAGGAATTAGTGGGGGCTCACTCTGCCCTGGTGGACACCGAAGCCACTTTGGATATTCTGGACGCCCAGCTGGGCCGTTACGAAGATGTTCCCAGGGAACTGGCCGAGCTGCACCGGTTCTGCAATCCCCACGAAGGGAAATTTGTGGACCGCCGTCGCAAATTTTTGTGGAGCGAATCTGATGAAGCTGTTTTCACCTTCGGCAAATACAAAAACCAGAGCCTGAATGAGGTTTGCAAGGACCAGCGGGGCCGCGGATATCTGGAATGGATGCTCGGCAAGGATTTCAACGAAGAAGTGAAGGATATCCTTCGTTCTGCCCTCGACGGAGTCTTCCCCAAAAAGCAGGGTTGAAAGTAATCTACCGCTTTTACCCCGGAATTGACCACCTCTGGTCGGTCAATTCCGGGGCTTCTGATTTCTAAAGAACTAAAAATCAACCCATTAGCCCCACAATTCTCTGAATTCCCATTTGGAACGAGTGTTGCATTCATATTCCTGAGATTTTGTCCCTGTGGCAGATAGTCACACTCCCCCAATGGGATCGAGCACAGGAATTCCATGAGGATTTTGTCAAAACAAAAAGGTTTTTTGCATTTTGAAAGCATGTTGGGTTTGGGCCTGTTGGCCGCCGTCGTGCTTTTTGTGGTGCCGCCTCTGCAGGTGGGCATGGAAAATGAACGACCTTTGCGCACCGTCATGGAGGCTGAAAAAGTAGCCCGCGCGGTGTTGGATTATCATACTGATGTGGGGATGTGGCCGGTGAAAGGGGATGGCCAGACGGATCTGGCACTTCTGGTTCCGGCGCACAACAAAGGACGCACCCGGGCTATGGCCACCTCCATGAATTCGGCCACCGAAGGTATCATGATGGGCACCATGGTCAGTTCGGGCAATGAAGAAACAACCCCTGATCCCATACATCAAAGCTGGCTCAAGGAAGTTCCTGTGGATCCCTGGAGTCGCCCCTTCCGAGTGGTGATCATGGGTGACCGAGTAGGAACTCAACCGGTCAACACCTCTTCAGGATATCCAGACGAGCCACCCGCGGGAACCGCCATCGTCGTCATCAGCGCTGGGCCGAACGGACTTTACGACACAGACCTGGCTCACTTGTGGAGCGCCGATCTTTCCGGCCGTCTCACCCAGCAGGGTCGCGTCGATAAACCCAGAACAGACAATTCATTTGGTGGGGATGATCTTGGTTTCGTCCTGGCCCGCACAACTTTGGGGGGTCATTGATGAGTGTCACCACTGCTCCAGGCAATGAATGGAAAACAGTTCGTTTTGAAGTGCTCGAAAAAACCGAAAGTCTGCCCAGTCTCAGCATTGTGGTATCGGAATTTCTGGTGTTGGCGAGGCGTGATTTTTTCACCGCCAAGGATTTTGAAACCGTCATCAGCAAGGACCAGGCTTTGGTGGCCCGGCTGCTGAAGGTGGCCAACAGCGGTTTGTACGGCCGCTCCCGAAGCATCACCACCATCCCTGAAGCCGTGGTTATGATCGGTGTGGACAACCTCAAAAAAATTGTCTACGCCGTCAGCAGCGAAGGTTTGACCCGGCAGGTTCTGGAGAATTACAACTACCATCCTGACCAGGGTTTCTGGCTGCACTCCATGGGAGTGGGGCACGCCACCAAGGTGTTGGTGGAGGCCTCAAGCCAGTGTCCCTTGAACGGAGAAGAGGGTTTTGTAGCCGGGCTGCTTCACGACGTGGGCAAACTGGTCATCGATGGATTTCTGCCATCGGGAAGCCCCCGGGCCATCACCCGGGAGCAGGAAAAAGAAGCCGTGGGTTTGGACCATGGAGAATTGGCAGAATACATTTTAAAACAATGGAACTTGCCGCTCAGCACTGCAACCACCGTGCGTTATCATCATGACTATCAGGGTGCTGGCGAGTTTGCCGGTGGGGCAGCGGCCCTGGCATTGGCCGAAGGTGTTTGCTCCACCTGGGATCTGGGCAGAAACATCCCCATGGATCTCAGCCAGGAAGTGCCAAAGGAACAATTCAGTGAATTGATGGACTTCCTGGCCATCGATCCCGCCAAGTGGGATCAGGTGATCTGGGACATCCGCCAAAGCCTGGTGGGCCTGGACGAAGTCTTTGGTGACGACTGATTATCTGCGAGACATCAGCAACCTGAGCACATACCAGAACATCAGGGCCACTGAGGCGAAAAGCTCCAGGGAAGCGCCCACGTACCGGTCGTTGGGCCAGTACCGCAGAATGTTGGATGTATCGTGAAGGATGGCGCCACCGGCCAAAGCAATCATCGCCACCGAGAACCAGGTGCCCAGCTCAAACCCGAATAACACTGCGCCGACGATGGCGACCAAAGCCATCACTCCACCCCACCGCAACATACTGCCCAGGAAGCTGAAGTCTTTGCGTGTGGTGAAGACCACGGCCGTCAGTCCGGCAAACCCCAGCAGAGTGATCACGGCCGCGCTTTGGATGACTCCGCCGCCGGCGTAATTGTTGGCAATGTACAGCATGGGCGCGAAGATGATGGCCTGGACCAGAACGTACAGTCCCAACCCGAAATATTGAGTGCCGATGCCGCCAGCTTTGGCCGCCATGCTGCGGGCCAGCCATCCACACACCATGAATCCACCCATGACCAGCAGCCAGTTTACACTCAGCAGGGCCTTGGAAATGTTCAGGGCCAATCCCGATTTGAAGAAATACACTTCAATGAGGGTGAACAGGGCGATGGCTCCCACCAGGTGTCCGTATACTTTCATGATGAACACACCGCGCTGGGTGGCGGCCTGCTCGGGGCTGAATGACGGTGTGGCGCGGAAATCTTCTTGGGCGAAGCCCTGGCTCTGGCTCATGGTCGTCCTTTCGGGTGGGGAATAATTTTTTCAGAAAATAATGATACCCGGGACAATGGTCAATGTTCCACTAAATTCCCAACAATCGGAGGGCAATGTTGGGGGCCGTGTTGGCCTGGCTCAGCATGGAGACGGCCACCTGCTGGAGGATTTGGGCACTGGTCAGTTCGCTGGTTTCACGGGCCACGTCCACATCCCGGATGCGGCTGTTGGCAGCCGAGAGATTTTCCTGATAATTCAAGTTCACGCGGATGGTGGATTCGAGTCGGTTCTGCATGGCTCCGAGGCGGGCCCGCCCCTCGTTGAGAGTTTGCATGGCCTGATCCAAAACCGGCATCACGGGCTGGGCAGACGGGCCGGGCAGCGTGGCAATATTGAGAGTGGTCAGCGCCAGGCCTCCGGCAGTGAAGGAATCACTCAAATCCAGGTCGATGGATGATGATGCTGAATCTCCGATGCCCACATGCAGATCCAGAATCCCGGCACTGCCATCCAGCAGGCTTATTCCGTTGAAGTCGACCCCTTCGCCGATGCGGGTGATTTCTTCCATGAGGGTTTGGAATTCGGCGTCGAGATGACCCCGTTGGTCGTTGGTCACGGTACCGGTCACCGATTGCATGGTCAGTTCGCGCATGCGGATGAGGATGTTGCTGATCTCGTCCATGGCGCCGTCAGCTGTCTGCACCACACTGATGCCGTCGGCGGCGTTGCGGGTCACCACGTCGAGGGCTCGAATGTCTGCCTTCAAACCTTCGGAAATGGCCAGCCCGGCGGCGTCATCAGAAGCCCGGGTAATACGCAGACCCGAACTCAGCCTTTCCATGGACTTGGAAACGCGAGCAGTGGCTCTGGCCAGGTGTCGCTGTGTGCTCAGCGACCCCATATTCGTGTTGATGCGGATACCCACAGGTCAGATCCTTCTGTCCCTATTTGAGCTTCACTTGGTTGTGTATCCACGAGCGGGATTCCTTTCCCGCTGCGCAATATGCAGACATGGCCCGGCTGCGACCGGAACCTGTCTGGTTATTTTATCGGTGGGTATTGGGGGGAATTTAGCCGGAATTAGAGCAAAGGGGCCGTATTTCGGCCCCCATGACTCAAGCTGACTAGTTAAGAGGAGGTGGAAAATTGGCCATGATCTGGTTCACGACAGTGTCGATTTTGTACTGCACTTCTTCGGGAGATTTCTGACCACTGCCCACAACACCTTCCCCGGTGCCGCGCCACACGAGTTCCTGTGTTTTGGCATCCACAATATCGATGATCATCCGGCCTTCCTGGTACTGATAAACATCCATCCCAGTGCCTCCATAGTAGCCACCGTATCCGCCCCAATAATGACCGGAATAGCCGTAACCCCAATCAGAGACCTGGATTTTGTCCTGCACACCGAGGTGAAACACAGTCAACAGGTCAGGATTATCGGAACTCAGGGTGAAGCCTTTGGTGGCCATTTCGCTGTTAACGGAAGCTTTGATTCGGTTGCTGAGCAGCCCATTTCTGGTGGTTGCCTGGGCGGCATCCATGGCCTGGGTGGCATCGGCAGGATCGGGGGCCCAGTCAAATGTCTTGTAGGCACCGAAATTGGTGGTGGTGTCGTAGTCGTAGTTGACATTGATGCCAGACGAGCAACCGGTCAATATCAGCAGGGTCAGGCCAAGGGCCACGGAAAGAATACGGGTCACAGTGGAACGCAGATTCATCGTCAATCTCCTAGGGAAAATGGTTTGAGCTTATAATACAACGTTCAGGTAAGGGCGGCTACCCGAAATGGGCACTTACTCCTGGCCGAACGGCAAATTGAACCCGATCAGAAATTTGATTCGTTTGAACGTGACTTCTGTCGGGGGGAATTTGCCTTCCAGTCCCTCTTCATTATCAGTGGTGTAAGTTGCGAAATGGTGGGATGTGCCATTGCCATAGGAGAACCCCAAACCAGTGGTGAATTCGATATTCATGAATTCAAAAGATGCTCCCACATTGGTGTGCTTGAGATTCCACAAGGCCATCATCATGTTGGGGTCGTCACTTTGGTTAAGGTTGCTTTTGTCAGACCAGAAGCTCAGGTACATGGCGACCCGGGAAGAAAAATTATGACTGCCGGCAATTCCCCAGTTGATAATGGAACGGGTGGAATAGCTTATGTCGTAGGTGAAAATATAGTTGGGATGACTTTGTGAAGAGAAGGAATCGGGGGACATGATGTCGTATTTGCCCAAGGTATTGAACCATTCGGCAGAGACATAAAGGCGCGTATCGCCAAGCTTGTAGGCTGCTCCGGCGGCAATTGAAAGAGGTGATTTGAAGTTGGGACTTAAACCAGGCTGGTGATTGACAGCCATGAATGTGTCAGGGGTGCCTTCAGGATCGAAAATATCGATCCCGGAAAGTGATCCGTCCTGGTATACGGACCCCTCGCCAATCACGCCAACACTGGGGGTGGTGAGGGTGACACCAAACGTCAAGGGGGAATAATCAAAGGCCAGGCCGGCTTTCAGCAGTAACCGAATATGCCAGAAATCTGAATAATCCATGGAATAAATGTGAGAGAAATTTTCGTCGCTGCCCATCCCTTTGGCTGAAACCTGATTGCGCATGGATTGGTTGCGCAGGGCGCCAAAGGGCGTGATTCCCGCCAGGGTATGATCTCCAATCTGTTTGGCAAAAGTCACACCTGCCCAGTATTCGCTCACGGAGGTGATCTTGAAGGCTTCGCCGCTGAACCAGAAATTTCCTTCCTCCGGTGGAGCGGGGTTTTCGTCAATCTGGATTCCGGAGGCTTTGAAATCAAACTTCACCTTCTGCAGATATGAAAAGGCAATGGATAATTCATCGTCTTCAGTATTTTGGGAGAACTGAATACCAAAAAAACCAGGACTGGGTGTGACCTGGGTGCTGGTTGGGTCGGATCCATTGTTAAAATTGTTTTCAGCCGTCAGGTTATAAGCTTCAAAAGTCTTAGTGGTCAGCAGCACGCTGGGTTTGTTTTCCATGGCGAGCCAGGCGGGGTTGTAATAAGTGGTGCTCAGATCATTGGGAGCGCCCACAACAATGCCCCCCAGGAGTTGGGAACGGGTTCCGAATTGACTGTCCCAGAAGTGGGAATCCTGGGCCAGAAGAGTGGTTGTTGGCAGGGTAAGCATGGCGGCCAGAAGGAGAAACGATAATATATGGCGCAAGTCAGGTACCATCCACACGACAGGGTCCAGGGTAGAATTTCTCGTGAGTTGAAACTATTGCAGATGGCAGATGATTGCAACAATCTTCCATTGGGGTTAAAGTCATCCACATAATACAATTCCCAACTGACCGGAGGATAGAATTGAATTCCCGACAGCCAGATGAAACCAGGGTGCGCCAACTCAACGAATGGACGCCAGAAGCCCTGAAATATTACCCTGCAAAGTAAGCGGGTCAGAAAAACCGCTTTTCCTGATGCTTTCATGGCTTATTATGGTTTGAATTCTTGCACGGACGCAAAAAGTTGACAGAACACTGGGATGGTTCATGAAGTATCTGATGACAGGCGGCGGAACAGGGGGGCATTTGTACCCGGCTCTGGCCGTGGCGCGAGAGCTGGCGAAAGATGCGGACAACAAGTTGTTGTACGTGGGCATTCGCGGGCGCGCTGAAGAGAAGATACTCGGGGGCAATCGCAAGGATCCCCGCATCCCTCTGGTGTTTGCCGCCTCGATGGGCTTTCCCGGGCGCAGCCTGCGTCAGCTTCCCGGCTTCTTTCTGACTCTTTGTTTTGGTTGCCTGCAGGCCACCGGCCATCTGCTTCGGTTCCGCCCGGACCTGATTTTGGCCACGGGTGGTTACGCCAGTGCGCCCACGGTTTTTGCCGCCTGGATTTTGCGCAAATTGGGCTTGTTAAAAACCCGCATCCTCATTCACGAACAAAATGCCCAGCCGGGACTGATGAACCGTCAGGCTGCCAAGCTGGCCGACCTGGTGGCTCTGACTTACCGCACTTCGGCAGCACATTTGCCCACGGATAAAGTTCAGCTGGTGGGTTATCCCGTGCGGCGGGATTTGATGGAGCGACCTTCCAGGGATGATGCCTGCCGTCTTTTCGATCTGGATCCTGGCAAACCGGTGCTGCTGGTTTTCGGCGGGAGCCAGGGAGCCCGTTGCATCAATCGCACCCTGTACCGGATTTTACCGGATTTGCTGGACGATGGGGTGCAGGTGATTCATGGCTACGGCACATCTTCAGGCTCAGGCTACGATGCCGGCGTTGAGCATCGGGATGCCATGAAAAGCCTGGAAGATCATCCGGGTATGAATTCTCTCTACCGTCCTTTCGATTACCTTCATGACATTCGTCAGGCTTATGCCGCAGCCACACTGGTGGTGGCCCGGGCCGGTGCCGGGGCCATTTTTGAACTGCTCAGTTGCGGATTGCCCACCATTTTAATTCCCAAGATGGGATTGCCGGCGGATCACCAGGTGGCCAACGCCCGGGGCGTTCAGGAAGCCGGCGCCGTGGAAGTGGTTCTGGAACGTCCTTTGCCGGTGGATGGAGGCTTCGAGGAAGAAGTGGATTGCGACCTGCTTCTGGGAAAAATTCGATCCCTGCTGGCAGATCCTGTCCGGCTCCGCGGCATGGCCGACAACTGCAGTGAATTGTCCCAGGAAGGTGTGCTGGAACGTTTCATGGAAACGGTTCAGAACATGGCCCGTGGCCACAAGATGAAGTTCGAAAATTTGAGCTCTTCTGCCGAGACAGATGAAATGAGCGGGTTGGAAGGAAAATCCGATGAAAATCTGATCGGGGTGGCTTCCCGTGGAGGAACCAGCCCCGAGGTGTTTCGTTATCTGCAATACCGTTGCGGAGCGGCACTGGCTTCGGCTGCCTGGGCCCGGCAAAACCGTGGCATCAAACTGGCAGGAGTTCTGCGCGACCGCACTCTGATTCCCTTGCTTCTGCATATGGAAAATGATCCCCGGCCCGCACCACCGCTGGCCAGGCTTCTGGGGCAAAAAGGCATCCAGAATGGTTTCATTCGCCGGAACCTGGCCACGGCCCTGGGACAAATCGGCGATACTTCCGACCAGGTCATGCAGGCCCTGATTCGCAAATTGGATGATGGTTACTGGGAAGTCCGGGTGGAGGCCATCAGCGCTTTGGCCAAACTGGACAGCCGCAACCACTGCCCCGAACTGGTGAGTCGTTTGTTGGGATTCCTGGACAGCAAAAATTTTGAAGAGGTGCTGGCTGCCTTGTTTTACTGGAACGAAAGAGCCGAGACAGCCGATTGCCGGGAGCTAATTTTCCCTCTGGTGAACCACCACAATGTGCGGGTCCGCGAACGCACGCTGGTGGTCCTGGCTCAGCAGGTTCGGGCCCGGCGCATTCCCGCCGACGTCCTGGGCAAAGAACTCAAAGAAATCATGGTGACGACCACCTGGTTCACTCCGGGCTTTCCCCTGAAAAACAATCTGCGAGACCTGGGTCAGGCCGTGGAGGAGGTGTTGCGCCCATGATTATGTGGCTGGCGCATTTCATACGTGATTTGGGTGATGGTCTGAGCTTTCTGCGCTTGGCCGATTACCTGAGTTTCCGGGCCGTGATGGCCACCATGACCACTTTCACCGTGAGCCTCATCATCGGCCGCCCCATGATCACCATGCTGCACCGCAAGGGCATGCGCGATGTGGTGGAAGATTTTGGCGTCATCGACATCAAGAGCAAACGCGGCACCCCGACCATGGGTGGCCTCATCATCATTGCCGCCTTTCTGGTTGGTTATCTGCTGTGGTGCGACCTGACAAATCCTTTCACTTACGCGGGCCTGTTCGCCTGCCTGGGTTTTGGAGCCATCGGTTTTGTTGATGATTTGGGCAAAGTGCGCGGGGGCGGTGGCAAGGCCGGGCTGTCTCAGGGCGCCAAGCTGTTCTTTCAAATTCTCCTGGCTTTGGTGCTGGTGTGGTGGGTGATGTCCAGTCGCTCGCCGTTGCCGGACCATCTGCGCACCCTGTTGTTCATTCCCTTCAAGAAGTCGGCGCTGCTGGATTTGGGCTGGATGTACGGACCGTTCATGGTGTTCGTCATTCTGGCCGTGGCCAACAGTGTAAATTTTGCTGACGGCATGGACGGCCTGGCCACAGTGCCCGCAGCCATTGCCTTTGTGGTGTACGCCGTGCTGGCCTATGTCATCGGCAACGAATTTTACAGCACATATATGCACTACGATTACATCCTCGGCAGTGGGGAAATGACGGTGCTCAGCGGCGCGGTCCTGGGCGCCTGCATGGGCTTTCTCTGGTACAACTCCTACCCGGCCCAGGTTTTCATGGGCGACACAGGGAGCATGGCTCTTGGCGGCCTGCTTTCGGTGGTCATCATTCTGGTGAAACAGGAAATGCTCTTTCTGATTGTAGGAGGCATCTTCGTGGTGGAAGGCGCCTCGGTGCTGATTCAGCAGCAGATTGGGTTTGCTATTCTGGGCCGGCGGCTGCTCTTGCGCGCACCCATTCACCACGCATTTGAGCGGCAGGGTATTGCCGAAACCAAGATTGTCATCCGCTTCTGGATGGTGGCGTTGATCCTTGGTTTTGTGGGTCTGCTTTCCCTGAAGATTCGGTGATGCGAGCGGTTGTCCTTTTCCTGTTGTTGATCCAGATGGCCGGCTTGTCTGCGGCCCAAACTTCCGAAGAAAAAGCTCACCAGGTGCTGGCCGAATTGACCCTTGAACAAAAGGTCGCCCAACTCTTCCTCGTTTATCATTCCCCTGCAGACTTTATGGCCGAGCATGGGTTTGGCGGCAGCCTGGTGATGGAGTCCATGGTGCGCGATGCGGCGGCCCTGGAAGAGTCCTTACGTGAGGCTCGCCAACTGTGCGCCGTTCCTTTGCTGGTGGCCATGGATCAGGAAGGTGGGGAAATTAACCGGATGCGGCCTCTGCCCGGTTTCGAGGTCGTCGCTTCGGCTGAAGAAATGGCGCTCTGGTCAGCCGATTCCGTGCGAACTTATCTCCAGCCGGCGGCTGCTCGTCTGCATGCCCTGGGGGTGAACCTCAATCTGGCACCGGTGCTCGATCCGAGCGTGAATGTTGATCACCAGGCCACTTTGATGAAGAGCCGTCAGCGGTCTTTCGGGAAAGACAGCCGCGCCATTGTTCCGCCTGCCCGGGCGTTCATGCAGGGTTTTGCAGATCACGGCATCCAGTGTGTGGTGAAGCATTTTCCCGGCTATGCAGTGCAGGAAAACAGCGACCATGAGGTGGCTGAATCTCTGGCCGACCGGTCTGCTCTGGTGGGCTATGTGCATCCTTTTGCCGCCTGCATGGACGACGCCGGCGGCGTGATGATGTCCAGCATCCTGTTCAGTTTTGTCTCGGACAGGCCGGCGGTTTTTGACAGCAGCCTGGTGGCTTTGTCCCGATGCGGTTTTGAAGATCGTCTGGTGATGACGGATGATTTGTGGGGCATGGCGTTGCGGTCGTGGGTCAGCGGGGGAGAGGTTGAGCGGACTGAATATCCGGCAGCCGACTTGCAGCGCCTGACCTTGTTGGCTTTTAATGCGGGCAACGATATGCTGATGATCACCTATCCGGCCAAGGCTGTTTTGATGAAGGAGATCCTGGTGGAAGCCACCAGGGGCAACCACCAGATGCAGGAGAGATTGGACCAGTCAGTGTACCGGATTCTTTTGTTGAAGGCTAAGTTGGGGTTGTTTTAGCCCTTCATTTTTCCCGCCTGATTCTCCGGCGCCATGCATAGGGCAGGGCAATCCACGAGGCAGTTGACAGTCCCAGGACCACCATCAGTGGCCAGCCATATCCTTCCATGCAAAGCAGCGCGTTGAACAGGAGGAAAACCTGCATGCTGACCCCTCCCACAAGATTTTGGAAACTGATTCGTGACCAAAGAAGGGAGATCAGCAACGACACGGGCATGATCAGAAGTGGCAGAAAGGGAATGTGGGGGCGAGTGGGAGGATAGTATGCCCAGAGCATACGGGGTGTTTCATATTCAGGCATGATGGCACCCATAAGGTGGAGCAATCCCAAGGTCAGGAGTGACAATGCAGCCACGATGATCACCGCCCATCCGGCAAAATAATAACCAGTTTTTTCAGTGGCCAAACGGTCACGGAGCAGCCCAAAGGGTCGGGTGGCCAGATGATGGAATGCAATAAAGGGAAAGATGGTGAACATGAAAGGAAAGGAGCTGTACCAGCCATACATTTCTTCATTGCACTTGGACACATGAAGGGAATCGGCATAACCGATTGTTAAAATAAAAAGCACAATGAATATGGCAATACCCCACAAGCCAGCACCGGTTCGGGGCACGGTCGTGGCCAAACTGAGATGAAGGGTTTCCCAAAAGATGGCCCAGCTTTCCCTCCCCGCATAACGCTCGCGGGATGCTTTCTCCAAACAGAGATCCATGGTGTTTTTTAAAGGCCGGTCGCCTTGGCTTTTTATTTGAGCGTGAACTGCGTGGCTGTTTTTAAAAACCTGAATCTTAGCTGGTTGATAGAGATCCATAGTGGAGATATATGGTTGTTCCGCCAGCCGGCGGGGCAGGTTCAGCGCCATCAAAATGCGGATGGTTAAACCAATGATCAGGGCTGAACCTATTAGCACTAAGCCATGATGGCCAAGCCAGTGGGAGTAAGTTTGGGGGTCCGCCTTCTTGCCCAGTTGGATAAAGAAGAAGTAGGGAAGCATCACCTTGGCCGTCAGCCATGCCGAATATTTGAACAGGAAATCAACCAGTGAGGTTATGGCAAAAGAGGCCATGACTACAAAGCCCAGGGTCAGGGAATTCAGAAGATTTCCTGTGGTTACGGGGGCCAGTGCCGGCAGGAACAAGGCCAACAGGAAGGTGATGATTCCGATAACCAGCATCATTGACATCTGAGTGGAAAGCACCGAATGCTGGAAATTTGGCAAAAGAAAACCGGTTCCTCTGCTCATCATTTCCTTTTGGGTTTCAGTGATGAAGTAACCCAGAGAGATGCCCACTAATGGCAGGGCCGCCATGATGAACCACCAGGTATTGCCCTGCCAATGATCTGCCACCAGAACCGGCGGCAAAAGGAACAAGGTGGTGATGGTCATAACCATCAATCCCAGTTTCCAGTTTTTGGGAAAGAGCCTCAGATGATAATTGACTGCGTTCATGGTGCCCTACTTTCCACTGACGATCAGACGATAAATTTCTTCAAAATCCAGCCGGTCGATATCAGCCTGGCAGTTCAGGGCCGCCACTTCCCGCCTGACCAGTTCCGCATCAGGGTTGTGGATCTTGGCCACGGCCGAGGCACCCTGATGGTCCAGGTTCTTCAATCCCTGCAAAGTAATATTTGCCGGCAAATTGCCCCCAAGGCTGCGCAGGTTGATGCGGTAATATTCTTCCCTCAAATCATCAAGATCCTGGAAGCAATGAACCTGTCCTTCGTCAATGATCAGCACCTTGTCGATGATCTTCTGCACATCGGTCAGAATGTGCGAACTGATGAGAATGGTGCGGCCCGGGTCCTGGATCAGTTCCATCAGAAGATCCAGAAAATCCTGCCGCACGACCGGGTCCAGGGAAGCGGCCGGTTCGTCGAGAATCAACAACTCGGGTCGGTGCGACACACCCAGCACAATGCTCAGGCGTTGCTTCTGGCCAACGGAAAGACCGCCGACTTTTTGGTTGTTCTTGAGTTTGAAATCTTCAAGCAGACGATGGGCCAATGCTTCGTCCCACTGAAGATAGTGGGCCTGGGTGAAGTTGATGGTTTCACCAACGGTGAGCCAATCCAGCAGTTCGCTTTGCTGGCTCACGTAACCGATCCGGGCCATTTGTTTGCCGTCCAATTTGCTGGCCTCGGTGCCGAAAGTTTCCACGCCGCCGCGCGACGGTTGAAGCAGCCCGATAATGTGTTTGAAGAGGGTGGTTTTGCCGCAGCCATTGGGACCCAGCACACCAACAACCGATCCCGGTGCGATGTCCAGATTGATATCCTGAAGAGCGTGGTTGCTCTTGAAGTCCTTGCAAAGTTTACGGACTTTGATCACGGGTTGAGTTGTCATTCCTGGGGTCTCCTCTGTTTGCTTTCAAAGTCACAGATATGTTGGCGGAAAAGTTCAACAGCTTCGTCCGGATCCACAGCCATGCGCACCACCAGGGCAGCCGCTTCGGACAGACCATGGGAAAGGGCCTGGCGGCGGTCTTCATCGGCTTGCTCAGGATCTATTTGGGCCACAAAGATCCCCACTCCCCGCTTGCGTTCGGCCACGCCTTCGGCCACCAGCGCAGCGAACGCCTTGCTGACGGTCATGGGATTGACCTTCAACCGTGCGGACAAATGGCTCACAGATTCGAGCTGGTCGCCGGGTTTGAGTTGACCGGTAACCACAAGCATCTTCACCTGGTCTATGACCTGGCGGTAAATGGGAGCTGCGTCTGTAGTATCGATTCGGATCATGGCTGCACCATCGCTAAGGTTTTTGACCATATTACTATACTAATATACCAAAGGTGACGGGAGGATGCAACCAAAAAGTGGCTCATCAGCAGAATCAGTGGGTGCGATGAGGGAGTTTTATCGCAGCCTCAGCGGAAGCTGTTGCCTGAATTGGTAAGCCCCAAGCGCTTCCTTGATCAAAAAATGGGAACGATGAATCAGACCGTGGCAGGTTGAACATGGCAATTTCATATTCGACAAGTTGTTGCTGCCGCCTGATGGACGGCGCGATGGAGGTTTTGTTGCGCTGACCGGGGCTGGATATCTGACAATCGCATTGCAATCGTTCGAATTCCTGTTTTCCGATTTCCAGCTCGCCTTTGCTGGTTTGCACTTTGGCCGATTCATACTCAGGACAATGGTGGATGTGGATTTGAGTGGAAGGTTTGGCGACTGATCCCCGGGGATCACTTTTTGGCGAATCAGATTCGGATAGTTGTTCTAAAAATCCTTCCATTATCTCCAGCAAAGCTTCAACTTTTTCCGAAGAGATGTTCTGGTTCTTGCGGACGTTTTCCCATAGCTTTTCATAACGTGCAAATTGGATTGGCTGAAATTGAGTTCTCCCCAGTGATTGCATGATTTTTTCCTTCTATTTGGGTTATTTAGGAGGTAATTTCAATATACGAAAAAAAAGCGAACCACAAGGGCGGAAATGCACTAATTTAATTAATTACAAAGAAATACGGGTTATGAAATCATTTCTCTCATTCTAAAAAAACTCTCCATTATTTCCAACATAGTTCAAACAGCGATATAGAGAGGATCATCAAGATCTTAACTATCGTTACTTTCCAAAATCCGTAAAAGCTATATAATTCACTGATAAACTATCTTAGTGGCAGACAGAGAAATGACCTATCAAGCTGGCCAGGTGCATGAATAACTATAATCTTCCAGATCTGTTGATGTTGCTGGCCTCTGCCCAGGGTGTCTTTCTGGGTGTATTTATCCTGCACAAGTATCGCAGCTTGTTGGCCAATCGTTTTTTGGCAAGCCTCATGTTTCTGCATGC
This sequence comes from Candidatus Krumholzibacteriia bacterium, assembly GCA_029935695.1. Lineage (GTDB taxonomy): Bacteria > Krumholzibacteriota > Krumholzibacteriia > LZORAL124-64-63 > LZORAL124-64-63 > LZORAL124-64-63. The sequence goes on from JAOZJV010000010.1 coordinate 16,555, forward strand.
GGCTCTTTTGCTGGAGATGTCCCTACAGAATATCATTGGGCTGGAGAAAAATTCCCGGCTGGTGATGGTCGTTATTGGTTTGTCCTATCTGGTTGCCCCGCTGCACTACTTGTATGCCAAATACCTGACCCGGCCCGGAGAAACACCCACCCGCCGCGAGTTCCTGCACTTTGTTCCTTTTCTCGTTTTCGAAGTTTTAGTTCTGGCGTTTTATTGGCCCGAAAGCGCAGGCACCGCCATCCATTCAGAATCTGATTGGATGAACAAATATGGATATTTTCACCTGGCCGTGGTGATCCAATACGGAGCATATCTGATCCAGACCCAACGAACTTTGCGCCGGTACAGCCTTCGGGTGTACGAGGTGTTTTCCACCCTGGATAAAATCAAACTCACCTGGCTGCGGGATATCACCTGGCTGGCCATGTTCGTGGTCTTCGTCTATGCCCTGGAGTACGTACTGTTGCTGCTGGGTGTTGGGACCGGGAATTATTTTGCCGTCAGTTCTATTCTTCTGGTGCTTTATGTTTATGCCATGGGATATTTGGGATTGTTCAAATCCGAGGTTCTTTCCAGCGCTCCACTCCGGGAAGCCATGCAAAGCTCAGCAGAGCCGGAAATCCCCCTTGAGGGAGAAAGCACCAGAGTCAAATACAGCAAATCTGGTTTGAGTACCGAAGACCTGGCCCACTATCAGGACAAACTTTTGTCTGTTATGGAGCAACAGTCTCCCCAGGCCGAAAGCAGCCTCACTTTGGACCAGTTGGCTGGTATGGTCGGCTTGTCTCCCCACAATCTATCAGAAGTCATCAACCGAGGATTGAACCAAAATTTCTTCGATTTTGTGAATGGTTATCGTGTGAAACAGGTGCAGAAAAGCCTGTTGGATCCCGAAAAATCTCATTTGACGGTGCTGGCCCTCTCTTTAGAGGCCGGTTTTGCCAGTAAATCTACATTCAACTCTATCTTTAAAAAACT
>JAOZJV010000354.1 GCA_029935695.1 Candidatus Krumholzibacteriia bacterium
TGGTGGATTCGTCAATCCATCATGCAGGCTTTGCTCGACAAATCGCGAACCATTCGTTTGCCTCAGAACCAAACGGCTCTGTTGATAAAAATTGGCCGCACGCGCTCTGCATTGCAGAACGAAGGCAGTCCATCACCAACGGCGGCTCAAATTGCCGAACGTCTGGATCTGGATGTGGCCGATGTCGTACATGCTCTGCGCTCAGACCGCAAAGAGTTGGCATTGGAAGATTCTGGAGACGCGGGAAGCGATCGACCCCTGTCCGAAATCCTGGAGGACAAGGATCAGGAATCTCCTGATTTCAGTGTCCTGCAAAGGGGCCTGCGCGAAGATGTGCGCAAATGCCTTTCCGTGCTAACTGACCGCGAAGCTCAGGTTATCGTGCAATATTTTGGTCTGAGCTTTGAAGAAGCCCAGACTTTACAGGTCATTGGTGACCGCATGAGTTTGACCCGGGAGCGCATCCGGCAAATCAAGGAAAAAGCCTTGGCCAAAATCCGTAATTCCAAGAGCCGCACGCTCTTGCATGATTACTATTAGGCCCGGGAATTGACCCATTTCAGGATTGACAAAGGGGCCGGCTACCCTCGGGAAGCCGGCCCCTGTTTCTATTCAGAGAGGTTTTGGTCCAGTAATTGCTCAAACTTCTTCGTCGTTGCCGACAGTGTCTGAAGAGGTTCCAAGTTGACATCTTCGTCCTGTCGGATGATTGTGTGGGGCAATGAAGCCAGACTGACTCCGGTTTAGCCGGAGGCAAATGGATGGCATTTCCCTTCGCTGCGAACTCATCCTTCTGATAATTCGGATGGTCATGAAGCTCAAGAAAGTCTACACATTACTGTACATGCCCGAAGATCACGGGCCAACCAGGCAGCTCAAGGTGCACCGATGGGCCATTCTGCTTGGGGGCGGTGTGTCCGTTTTTCTGCTGTGTCTGTCTGTTTTGTACGGTGTTGGGGTTAAGACAGGTTCCGGGTGGTTGCCTGGGGGATCGTATCTTCGTCAGGAAAATATGACTCTGGTTTCCGAAATCGATCAGTTGCAGGGCCAGGTCCAGGGTTTGCGGGAAGAAATGGACCAGACTTTTGAAATGCAGAACCTGGTGGCCACTGCGGTGGATCTGCAACCTCTGGATAAAGATACTTTTGCTGCCGGCGTGGGAGGCAGGGGCCCTCTGGACTTTGCTGATGTGGAAATCCCCGGGCAGGATTTATCGGCTCACCTGCAGGGTGAATTTTCTGATCTGGGCAAAGAAGTGGACCTGATGGTGCGCCAGGCCCGGATCCAACGGCAGGGTTATCAGGCCATGCTGGATACTTTGGAAGTTCGCCACGATGTGCGGGCCAAAATCCCTTCGATCCGTCCCACGGACACCGGATGGGTGAGTTCCCGCTTCGGTGTGCGGAATGATCCATTCACCGGCAAAGGTCGTTTCCACCACGGACTGGACTTCTCCGTTCCCCTGGGCACGGACGTGCGTGTTACCGGCGATGGCGTCATCTTTGCAGTGCAGCAACAGCGTGGCCTCGGCAAAGTCATCAAGGTGGATCACGGAAATTCCGTTATGACGGTGTATGCCCATCTGGATCGGTTTGATGTGAAGAAGGGCGATACGGTTAACCGGGGACAGGTGATTGGGAAATCCGGTAACACCGGCCGCAGCACGGCTCCCCATTTGCATTATGAAATCAGGGTTCAGGGACGCAGTGTCAACCCGGTTCCCTATATCTTGGATTCTTATGCCAGCAGAAATTGACCGCTGAAGCCCTGATGCAGACCCGCTGTAATGCCTGGATACTTCGTCCAGGTTTTTTTGTATCCAAACAAGAGCAACTTTCCATGGGAACAAGAGGCTGTCTGTGTTAGTTTAAGCATGGATTTGCACATCCGGCTCTGGACGGACCCGGGGACATGTGTGTCCATTGTGTACCCTGATTCATCGAAGGAGCGGTCGTCTTGCCTTTGCGCAGATCATCCCGGAATATTGAAAACCTTGTATTGCCGCTGATTGCGGGAGTCGTGGTCTTCTGGGGTGTTTGCCTGGCCGCCTGGCCTGCTCTTGCTGAAAATGGGCCCAAAGTTTTGCGCATCCGGTTCTTTTCGGGACCAGACAAAACCAGAGTCGTATTGGATCTTGATCGTCCGGCCTCTTTTGAAGTCCGGGAAATCAAATCTCCTGATCGTCTGGTCATCAATCTTCCACGCTGCACTTTTGCCCACAGCTCCAGCATCACCGTGGGTGATGAGCTGATCCGTCGCATCCGGAGAAATCCCGGTAAGAAGCGTGCCCAGGTGGTCGTTGACCTGAAAGGTGAAGTGCAGTTCAAAACTTTTTCCATTCCTCCTGGCAACAACCGGAATCACCGGGTGGTTCTGGACATCATGCATCCTGCAGACCAAACCACCGCTGCACCGATGGTGGCCTTGAAGCCGGCTGAAATAATGAAAGATGACCAGATCTACACGGTGGTGATTGATCCGGGCCATGGCGGACTGGATCCCGGGGCCATCCGGGGGAAAATTCAGGAAAAAGATGTGGTGCTGGATGTGAGCCTGGAGCTGGCGCGTCTGTTGAATTCATTGCCGGGTTACCGGGCGGTTCTGACCAGGGATGCCGATTATTATCCCAGCCTTGGCCGGCGGGTGGAGATGGCTGCCGAGAAAAATGGCGATCTCTTTCTCAGCGTGCATTGCAACACCCACAATCGGAAAAATGTGGGAGGGATGGAAGTGTATTTCCTGTCCCTGCAGGGAGCCACCGACCGTGAAGCCCGGGAATTGGCAGACAAGGAAAATGCGGCTGATCTGGTGGGTCTGGATTCCACCGAAAGATATGATGATCTGGTGGTCAATATCCTTATGGATATGCGCATGACCATGGTGCTTCATGATTCGGCCCGTCTGGCCGAACATCTGCTGCAGAGTGCGGATGCCAGCGCGGTGGTGAAAAAGAGGAAAGCCAAACAGGCGGGATTTCAGGTGCTGCGGTCTCTGGCCATGCCTTCTGCTTTGGTGGAAATCGCCTATTTATCCAATGCTGATGACATGAAAGTTTTGCGCAGTGACAAGGGCCGCGATGAACTGGCTGCCGTATTGGCCAAAGGCATTGTGGCCTGGCGTCATGACCAGGCAGCACTGGCTTTGTTGAAGTCGGACGAACCCCTGTCCTGGCACAAGCAATACGCTGTGCGCCAGGGAGACAGCCTTTGGGGCCTGGCCCGGCGCTGCGGCACGACCATTCAGGAAATCACTCACAGAAACCAGCTGCAGTCCGGAGCCCTGATGGTGGGGCAAGTGCTGCGATTACCCCAAGGCATTGAGGAACCATGAACCGACTGGGGCTGAAAATTGCGTGTTTGGTGGCTTCGGTCGTCATTTGGATGCAGGTGGCGTCGCACTCCATTGTGGAGCAGAACGTCAGTCTTCCGCTGGTCGTCACTGGTCTCGGTGAAAACCTGACAGTGGAAGGCAGTGATTTGCCCACTGAAGTGACTGTTCGCCTGGAGGGCAGCAAGCTGCGTCTTCTGCGGCACAACTTCTTCAACCAGATCGTTGGCGAGGTCAGGGTTAATCTCTGGGACCGGGAGGCCGGCCCTGAGTTTTCCTATGAAGTGGCATCTTCTGATATCTATTCTGATCTTAAAGTGCTGGGTGTTCATCCACCGGTGCGCTTGCGGATCCATGTGGATCGGCAGGAATTTAGATTGTTGCCGGTTGTTCAGCAGAACACGACCCAGCTTCGCGAAGGATTTGATTTTCTTGAGGCACCAAAATTATTGCCGGATTCGGTCCTCGTTTCCGGTCCCGGGCGCTTCTTTCTCACTCACCCGGGTGTGAAAGCGGAACCCATCGATTTTTCCAAGTTGAAAGAGAGCCAGCGTTTGCCGGTTCGCCTGGTACAACCCGGTGAATTTTTGCATCTGGCCACGCGTCAGGTCTCTCTTGATTGTTTGATTGCCCCCATTGAAGACCGGACTCTGGCCAACATTCCGGTGGTGCCACTGGTTGATGCGGGCCGGCCGCCGGTGGGCGTTTCTCCTCCGGTGGTGGATGTGATGGTGCGAGGGGTGGCCGATTCGGTCCAGGCCCTGACCGCCAATCGTTTTCTGGTGACAGTTCCGGTGGGCAATCTGGATGAGGGTATTTATGAATTGAAAGGGCAAGTGGACAAACCCGATTGGCTTGAAGTGATCGGGCTGGATCCTCCCCTTTTTCAAGTCATCGTGGGTAGGCCTTCGGTTTCACTGGACTCCCTGTACCAATCTATGGAGCTGCAGCCCTTTGAGTCGGAGGCTGTGAATGAGTGATTCTCTCGGGCAAAATAGTGGCCGACAGGCTTTGCCGAAAGTCACCCTGACTGCAGCTGTTCTGGTTTTGTTTCTGGCTCTCGGCGCTGCCTTATTGCCACAATCTGCGGGATATGAAATGCGGGAGATTTTCCTGGTGTATGACGCACCGGGAATTGATGGGCAAAGGGAAGAACTTTTTCAGGCTCTGAATCGGGTGCTGGCGGAAATCAGTGGTCATTCCATGGAGT
>JAOZJV010000355.1 GCA_029935695.1 Candidatus Krumholzibacteriia bacterium
TAAAGGCCGCTCGTGCCCACCATTACAATAAGTCATCACGTGGCTGCGAGAGTCCATCACGGCATAAAACAGGGTGGCAAATTTGTCGGGTGTGGTGCTCCTGAAAAGCAGCCGGTTGCACCAGGCCATGCATTCATGACACGGGCCATCCTGGAAGGCCTGGCCGCGAAGAGTGGCCTGCAGGTTTGCCATGAGAAGCGAAGCCGGTAATCCTTTTCCCGAAACATCACCCACGGTGATGGCCAGACGTTGATCCGACAGGCTGATGAAATCAAAATAATCGCCACCAACCTTGCGGGCGGGATCGCTGATGGCTGCCATGTCGTATCCCGTCACCTCGGGCGGCTTTTCCGGCAGCAAGCCAATTTGAATACGCTCGGCCATGCGCAGGTCTTCACGCAACCGCTCGGCAGATTTTTCATCTTCCAGCAGCCGGGCGCGTTCAAGGACCTGGGCGGACTGATGGGCAATGATGGCCAGCAGTCGTTGATCGTCCGTATTGAATCCTTCATTGCCAACTTTGTTGTAGGCACTCATGACTCCGATAAGATCTTTTCCTACAATCAGAGGCACGCACAGCAGATTGCGAATACCCTCGGCCATGGGAATTCCGCGCAGGTGTGGATCATTTTTCATGTCGTTGATGAGCAAGGCGTTGCGCTCGTGGCACATGCACCCCAGAAGATTGCGTGTCAGGTGATAATGCTCATCAGCCTGGTCCTGGACGTGGACGATGGTTCCGTCGGGAAGCATTTTTTCCTGGTTCACCATGGTGATGCTGGCCTGCTCTGCCCCGATGGCTTTGATGGAGCGGCGGACCACTGTGGAGATGATTTTTTCGGTGTCAAAACTGGTGCTGATGGCCATGGCGAGATCGTTGAGGATGGAGAGCTCTTCCATGGCTCTGCGCAGGCGGCCTACTTCTTCTTCAAGGGAATTATTGTTTTTTCGGGATCCAAACACCATGTCCATTCCCTCCAGAATGACTTAAAAGATGTTGCAACACCTGAGGGTTTCACTTTAAAGGGGGATCTGATGTTCGTCAATGGCCCGATGTTATCATCAGTGCAGCCCCGAGCCAATGCTCGGGGCTGCTATTGAGCTCTGAATGAAAACCTCGATCTTATTTCATCAACACCATGGACCGGGTTTGACTAAACGACCCAGCGTTGATGCGATAAAAGTAGGTACCCGAAGCGACGGGCTGGCCATGATTATCCATTCCATTCCAGTAGGCAAAGTGATGGCCGGCACCTTGCACTTCGTCCACAAGAACTGCAACCCGGCGACCATCCACCGCATACACGCTTAAACGAACAGTCTCGGAAGAGGGCAGTTCGTAGGCGATTTTGGTCCGGGGATTGAACGGATTGGGATAGTTCTGAACCAGGCTGAAAGCCGTGGGCAGAGGTGCGTCGCTGGCGCCTTCCAGGACTTCCAGATCGAAGAGCAGGTCGGCATTGGATACGTCCCGGGTGGTAAGTTCAAGGGCTGTCATGTCAGTTCCGGGTGCCAGCGTTACGGTGAACAATTCCCCGGCTCCGGTGAGGCCTGTGTCGGTGCCCATGACCGCCAAACCCACATTCAGTCCTTGGCTGTCGATGTTCTTCAGGAATACGGGTGAATTTTGGGCGCCCAGCAGCTCACCTCTGACCAGCGAGACCACTGAATCCGAAGGCAAGTTGGCCTTCAGGCGCAGTCCTTTAAGACTGTTGCAGGATTGTTGCAGATGCAGCGTCCAGGTTTGTTGATCCACACGCTGCCAGATAAAGCTGGCCAGTTGGTTATCGAAAGTCGGATGGCCGGTGGGCAGAGGAATGGCCACACTGTAATTCATACCGAAGATCATCAAATCTTCGAAGCCGATGAAGTTGTCCGTAGTGGGAACTCCTGTGGCGGTGGTGTCGTCGGTTGGGCCTACATCCGCTTCATTGTTGTAAAGACCGACATCATCAGGATCAGTGCCGTATGTTGCGGCCAATACCGTGAGGTCAGCCACTTCCACATCACCATCGTAAATGCCTTCAGGGTCGAGATCACCCAGCCAGTAGTTGGTGGCCCGGTCATTCACCACAGCAGGGTTGCTGTAGTTGTCGGCACTGTCTACGGCAAAGAGTTCATAGTAGTAGACGCCGCGATCGGTGATGGCGTCGGTGAATGTCTGCACGCCTGCACCGACGGTAGTCACCAGACTCCACTCGGCACTGTCAAACGCTGCTGTGCGATCGGCAGGGCGGGCAGGTTCCGCTTGTTCATCGTGATCGTCGTATTCCGGGTAAATGGAGGCACCGGCATCGTTATGCCACAAGCCACGGTAGATTTCAATATTCACCGCATCGCCACTGGCAGGATCGACCCAGGTTACGGTGACTTTTTCGTGGCCCACAGTAGCAATGAGGTCGGTCACTGGATCGGGTCCTGATGAATCAAGGTTGATGGTGTCATTCCGGTAGAGAACATTGCCCGCGGCATCCTCGTATTCTGCATACACGGTGCGGACGCCATCGGCTCCGCTGGTCAGGGTCCAGGCCTGATCCACGGCGTAGGCAACCCAACCGTCGGGCCAGTTGGTGTTGTCGTTGCTGAACCGCATCAACAGGGGCGGGTTTTCGTCAGTGATATCGCTGTCCAGGTTGACCGAGACTGAAGGGGTGTTGGTGTCATTATTGTTGATGACGAAAGTACCCGTGGGGTCGGTGGTGTCGATGGTTGTTTCGGCGTCGGGTGGGCTTGCAGGAGTCGCTTCCTCATTGCCCAGGCCATCGATGGCGATGGTGTAGAAACCATAGGTTCCATCATCTATTGTTGTGAAGCTGATGGGGCTTGTCGAAAATGTTCCATAGGATTCGAAGGCTCCACCATTAAAGCTGACATACAGGTCAACCGATGTTACTCCGATGCCAGCGTCGATGGCGGTGTAGAACACATCGAAAGTCAATTGATTGCCAATGGGTGGCAATGCAGTAACACTGGATACAGGGGGAGAGTCGTCCTGGGTTGAAAACACTACATTCGACCAGGGTGAAAAGTTGTCGAATTCATCCACTGCTCGGACTCGGTAGTAATAGATCTGCCCGTCAATCAGGTCGGTAAACTCGTCGCTGGTTCCAGACACTGGTGGGTTGCTGACCACATCGACGGAAAAGCCGAAATCCCTGGCGCGTTCAGCAAAATATTGATCGGCACCACTGGCCGATTCGTTGCTCCAGCTGATGGTATTGCTCAGGCCCACTGTGAAAGGATCTTCGGCTACTAAACCAGGAGTATCCGGGGGAGTGCAGTCCACGGCAATAGATCCGGCACCAAGGGTCCCGACCGCAATGTTCTGGTTGTTCACATCACGCAGCACGACATCGGACATGGTGATGGCTGCATCGCCATCGCCGGCACCGTGGAAGGTGATGGTGAACAGATCCAACTCGCCGGCGAGACCTGAGCTTGGGCCCAGGATGGTGAAATCAATGGTGAAATCGTTGGGACCGTTTTCGATGACCTCAATCCAGGTGTCATCTTCTCCAAGCTCACTGACGACAATGTCTCCGGCACCATCATTCCACTCAAAAAAGACTTCGCTGGTGGCTGTCACCCGAATTGAATAGCCTCGGAGGCTGTTGGCCCCGTCTTCGGGTGTGTAGTGGAAGACCATGGGCACAGCACCAGTGCAGTTGATGGGCCCGGCAGTATCGGGATTTGGGGCAATGGCTGCCCAGGCCGATCCGGCTATTAACAGGACAGTAAAGAACATAATTCCAAAGAGCTTTTTCACAATATTTCCTCCATGGTTCGTTGTTTATGGCGTATTTTTCGCCAGTATTCATCATTCTATCGATAAAGCGCCTTGATATTTCCCCAGCTTTGATCGTCGGTGCTGACGACAATCATTTGCTCGAGGATCACATCGGGGATGAGGGTGGCGTCGGGCGCGTACAACGCTACATCCAGGACTTCAATAAGAATTGATCCGGAATTCAGACCAAGGAAAGACCAGCTGAACAATTCACCGGGACCGGTCAACCAGTCGAAGCCGCCCATGACGATGGCAAAGCCGTGCCAATGGCCGGGCTCATCATTTTCAAAGCCTTCCCAAATCAGATAATCCGAATCGGTGAAAAGTGAACCCGATGTGCCGGAGATACTTTCCACCAAGTCAGGAGGATAGGAGATTCGGACTTCAAAAGTTCGAATGTCGATGGGGTCATCCATCCAAATGGACAAGGTTGTGTTCACCCCCGGCTCAATATTCAAGACGGGAGGATCGAAACGGAGCACGACCTCGGCCGTAGCCGGCAAGGTGGCTACGGTCATCAATGCCCAGAGACAGATTCCTCCAATGGTCAGCCATTTCTTTCCGACGGAGGTTTTGTGTTGATGCATTGTTTACCCTTTCTGGCTTTGGAGCCGCTATTTAATCAAGGTCATAGCTTTGGTTTGAGTGAATGGTCCAGCAATCAGTCGATAGAAATAGACTCCGGAGGCAACAGTTTCGCCTCGGGAACCTCTGCCTTGCCAAACAGCCTCATGCCGACCGGCGACC
>JAOZJV010000894.1 GCA_029935695.1 Candidatus Krumholzibacteriia bacterium
ATATTCATGAACTCCATGAAACAATTTTGGCAGGATACATTCAGGATTTTTATCGATTATTTACAGAAAGTTCAGCAGACCTTGCCATCAAGTGCCTGAAAAGTATTGCCAGTTTTGTTGGGTCTCCATCAAAATTAAGCACAGTGATCGGAACCAATCCCAGTCGAAATTCCAGAAGTGAAGTGGCTTCGGTGTTTCGAAGGCTGGAAGAGTGGAATTTAGTTTTAAATTCCGAACAGTTTGGCCCCGGACCAGAAGCAAGTTTCGGATATCATCCAAAAAAATATCTTTTTGATACCGGGCTTCTGCGTTTTTTGAGAGAAACAGCCGTGCCTTCCATTCAGCTTTCTGAAACTTTGGACTCTCAGCAGCGCCGCCCCCTTGGTGGAATTATTGAAAATCAGGTGGCTATTACCATCAAACAAAATACTTCCAACCTCAGTGGTTGGAAGCAATCTTCATCGGGGCAGGAAATTGATTTCGTCATCAAATACAAGGGACAAACAATTCCCATTGAGTGCAAAGCTGCGTTGGCCATAAAAACCCAGCACACAAAAGGGCTACGAAGTTATCTTGGAAAACAAGGAGGAACAACTGGTGTCATTATCAGTTTGGCTCCATTTGAAATTTTGAGTTTTGAGAGAAATATCACAATCATCAATATCCCTTTATACCTTGTGGATCGATTGTTGGAAATTTCCGCAATCTGAGCGGGCTGCTGTTTTCCTTTGCCTCATTTGACAGTTTCCCCCTTTCTGTATTGGATCGAATCTGATTTTGCCAATCAACCACTGGACGCCGGCACCCGTGTCAGAGTATCCTGTCCCCACTTCATGCAAACTCGGAACAAACTTCTGCACCGGTGATCCGGCGGGAAAATAATATGCTGCGTTATCTGCTTGCAGGCGAAAGCCACGGCCCGGCCCTGGTGGGAATCCTTGAAGGATTTCCTGCGGGACTGATCATCAAGAATAGTTTTGTGGACACAGAGCTGGCCCTGCGCCAGCAAGGTTACGGCCGCGGTCCGCGCATGCAGAGCATCGAGAAAGATGCGGTGGAATTTCTTTCCGGTTTCTGGAAAGGCCGCACCCTCGGCTCGCCCATTGCTTTCAAAATTCCCAACCTGGATTTTGAACTGCGGCACCGCACCGGACAGAAGGCCCAACGGTGGCAAGTACCTCGTCCGGGCCATGCTGATTTGCCAGGAGTGGTGCGTTACGATTATGATGACTGCGCCCCCGTGGCAGAGCGCGCCAGCGCCAGAAGCACTGCCGCGACCACGGCGGCTGGTGCCTGCGCCAAGGCCTTGCTGGCAGAGTTCGGCATCACTGTTTTTTCCCACACCCGATCCGTGGGGTCA
>JAOZJV010000011.1:0-13078 GCA_029935695.1 Candidatus Krumholzibacteriia bacterium
CGGTGAGCCGCTCGATGAAGGCGCGGATGACGCGCTTGCGTTCCTCCATGGTGCCGTGTTCGAAGAGACCGGGGGCGTCGGTTAGGCCCGCGAGCATCGCGTCCACCAATTTTGCCGGGTTGGGCGCTTTGGATGGAACCTGTTTTAGTGCTCGCAACCTGCTCTCCACCTCCTCACGTTCACCACAGAGTCGGCCGAGTCGATCTTCGTCGTGAGTTCTTTGAGGCGCGCTTTCGGGTCACGCATTTCCGGCTTGGGATCGGGCGTTTGGGGCGCGAGCTGCCTTTCGATCAGGCGCGCAGCTTGGCCCGGCCCTGCCGACCGAGGAAGGCGTCGATCCTGCGCGCCACGAAATCCAGTACGAAATCATCGAATACCCGCTGCGGAAACTGGACAGGCTGGCAGACCGACTTGCCCTTGGTGATGGCGGCGCCGCAGACGTAGTACTTGGTGCCGATACGGGGGCCGTCCTTGCGCCACTTGTTCTTCCAGGTGGTGCGGCCGTGCATCGAGCCCCCGCACGCGCCGCACTTGATAAGACCGGACAGCAGGTAGGGCGAGGTCTTGGCCTTGCCGGTCAAGAAGCCGGCGGCCTGGCGGTGTACCAGGCGAAGATGCGGCGGATCACCTCGACCCGGGCTGGGATCCTGGGCAAGAGCCTGACGTGTTCGCTGTCCGATCCCTTGACCTTCTGGCCCCGGGGAACGGTGCGGACGGGGTTGCCATCGGGATCGAGGATCAGCTTCTGGCCGTCGTCGGTGTTGCGGACGACCTGGAAAAGCCTGCCCATGAGCTCGAACGGGCCACCCTCGTCGGACACGTGGGCGGCGGACCTGACCATGACCTATAGTTGGAATGAAAACAGGGACACTTATGAAATGAACGGCGGAACCGTACCGCAGGTGGACAACGCGGATGAAAATTATGAGGCGCGACTCGATGGCGCGGCGGCTTGTGGCGGAATTACGCATTTTTACATTTGTCATCAGGAAGACGGGGTCATTCAGAATGAGACGTTGAGCTTCGACTGCAACGCGGAAAGTTCTATTCGGATTCAGTTGCTGGATTGGGAGTAAGAGTGCGCGGGAGAGAAAGGATGGGAGAATGTGTCGGCCGTGAGTGAGAAAACGCTACGGCGCCGCAGTAATCCACCCATCTGCCTGATTAGGTCGATTCACCTACGCCGATTACGCTTCCGCGCTTTTTGTACCATCTTGCGCTTCCGCTTGGTCTTACGCGGAGACTCATTGGTGGTCTTGGTGCCTTTCCCGGTCAAGTCGGCGGCATCAAGATGGCTTGCCATTGCCGACATCTCAGCAGTTTCCCGGAGCACCTGTTGTTCCTGCATGTAGCGAAGTCCCTCCACCTGCTGGCTGTTCAGCGGGAGCAATCCCGGGTACCGTGGCTCATCGAGAAACAAGGGATTGTGCTTGCGAAGACAGCCTTCACCCATGCGAGCCCAGTCGAAATCCGGTTGGCCCAGCAGGCAGCCAAGCAGGGTATTCAATTTTGCGGAGTGTCGACGCCAAACAAGCTCGAAGATGACAGGCGAAACACCCGGATCAGTGAGGTATCCATTCACGGTCGAGTGAATCGTCGGTTCCTTCACCCTGGCCGGATCGTTCAACGCGGCCAGAAACAGCCCGAAATCTGCGAGGAAGAACATCCCGCCATCGGGATCGAAAATCATTCCGACCGTTTCGGCATCCCGCAACTCGGCTGGTAAACGGAGTTCTTGCTCCCCACGGCTTTTGAATTCCTCATGGGCTTTGGCGAAGGTGAATTTCCGCCAACGGTCCTGGATCACGTCCCAGGTACCCATGATCCATGGAGCGCCGAACTCTTCTAGAAAACGTTCATATTCATCCCGCACGTGCTCCCGAGCCAAGGCGAGATTGGCCGGGTTGCGGAAGAACAGCCTCGGTGATTTCTGGGCCAGTTCCGCAGCCAGGCCATAGGCGAGCATCTCCTCGTTTCTTGCCAGTAAACGCTGTTCACCGCTGATCATCCAGCCGTACCCAACCGGAACGATACGGGAGATGATGAACCCGCTGCGCTTCAGAGCACGCCTCGTTTCCGGGGAATTGTTGGTGGCCACAAGACGATATTCGAGGTCGTCGATGAGATTGATCGAATCCACGACCGGCCCGTCACTGCTGGTCACCCGAAAAACCCCAACCAGCCAGTCGCGCCAACTCAGAAGAAGATTGACATCTTCATCGCACAAGTCGTCGTGCTCCGCGACAAACCGATCAAGTATGTGATCGCCGTCGGAAAACCTGGTTTCATAAATTGCCGCGTCGACGGCAAGGGTCATATCGTGATCGGTCAACGTGCTAAATTCGTCAACCAATCTATCTGCCTGGAATTCAAGGGCTTCATGGTGGTTTTCGATGACGTAATTCACCAGTTGCAATTTAAGTGCGGCGTAGCGATCGAGGAACTCGCTGGAAACCCCATGAAGGGAAGCTTTCTGCTTTTTACCGAACATCAAAGAACCTCTTCTGTGTAGCAATGGAATTCCAAACGGTTCGCCCAGAATTTGATGAATGGTCCATTTGCATTGGAACTTGAATTTAGGTTGTAGCTTTTCTTTTTGCAACCATTGGGGTTTCGGATAGTGAAAGAGGCGAAATTCATCTGCCGAAAGCCGCTTTCCCCACCCCCGCCATCACCATCCCCGCTACCAAATACAAAAAAGATTCGGCTTGCCGGATCTTTTTTTTTATACCTGCCCTGCTTGTCCCCGTTTTCGATGGTGGAAATTCATCACCTTTTGAGATAAGGTGAGCCACACGTATGAAATGAGGCGACTGATCGCCCTCAAGTATCGACCTCTCAACAAGGAATATTCATGGCAGAATCACGCGGACAATGGAGTGGTCGCATCGGTTTCATCCTGGCGGCTACAGGCAGTGCCATCGGTCTTGGCAATCTCTGGAAGTTTCCCTACATCACCCATGAAAACAATGGTGGCGCTTTTGTGCTGGTTTATATCGGCATGGTGCTGTTGGTGGGCGTGCCCATCATGATTGCCGAAATTCTGGTGGGCCGGCGCACCCAGCTCAGCCCCGTGGGAGCATTCCGCAGCCTGGGCAAAGACAAACCCGGAGGCGGCGCCTGGACCGGAGTGGGTTTCCTGGGAGTTCTCGCTGGTTTCACTATTCTCTCCTACTACAGCGTGGTGGCCGGCTGGACCATCCACTACACCTACTTGTCCCTGACGGGAGAACTGGCCACCCTGGCCACTGACCCTCATGCCCTGCAAACCTATTTCGGGAGAGATTTCCTGGCCAACGGCAAGCTGCAGGTGATGTACCACCTGATGTTCATGGGTTTCACCACTGGTGCGGTTTATTTTGGAGTGCAAAAGGGCATTGAACGAGTGGCAAAGATTCTATTGCCTCTGCTCTTTCTCATTCTGCTGGTCCTGCTGGCTTACAGCAGTACAACCAGCGGTTTTAACGAAGCATTGCACTTCCTCTTTGTTCCCGACTTCAGCACGCTGACCACCGGCTCGGTTCTGGAAGCCCTGGGCCATGCGTTCTTCACCCTCAGCCTGGGTATGGGCGCCATGCTCACCTACGGCAGTTACATCAACAAGGACATCAGCATCCCCCGGGCCGCGTTCCAGATCTCTCTGCTCGACACCGTGATTGCCTTGATCGCCTGCGTGATCATGTTCTCGATCATCAACAGTTCCGACATTGAAGTTTCCAAGAGTTCCACCATTCTGTTCACCACCATCCCCACGGTTTTTGCCCAACTGCCGGCGGCAGGTTTTTTCAACGCCATTTTCTACCTGCTCATCGGGTTTGCTGCCCTGACCAGCACCATCAGTCTGCTGGAAGTGGTCAGCAGTTACGCCATCGATGATCTGGGCTGGACCCGGCGCCGGGCTTCAGTGACCATGGGATCGGTGATTGCCGTGTTTGGTGTGCTCAACGCCCTGAGCCTTGGCGGCAATGCCACCTTGACCAGTATTAATCTGGTGGGTCGCGAAAGCACCGCCGGAGTGTTTGGCACCATGGACTATCTGGCCAGCAACTGGTTCCTGCCCGTGGGCGGATTCCTGATTGCCCTGTTTGTAGGCTGGATTTTGGGCGTGCGGGACACAGTTGACGAATTGCAGAAAGGTCACGGTGAAATGCCCTGGTTCAAGCTCTGGCATGTGTTGATCAAGTTTGTGGCGCCCCTGGCCGTTGGTGCCATCATCGTCAGTGTGATTCTTGGACGGGAATACCAGTAGGGACGCCCCATGAAAAAAAACCGAGGAATCATTTACGGAATTCTGGTGGCCCTTTTGATGATCATGGGCGTGTGGTGGGTGTATTTCCTGACCACTGAAAGCAATGCCCAGGCAGAATCCGAACGCCAGAAACTGGCCAACGACCGCTTGCATGCGGTGTTTTTGATCCAGTCCAATCCCCAGGTGCGCAATGATCCGGAGGGCATGCTGGGAGACTCATTTCCTCAGCTCGTCTTTGAGCATACCAACCACGGTATTGAAGTTCATATTGACCCAGTGATTCTCAAAGCCACCGACGACAAGGCCCGCTCCACCCGCAATATGTTCCTTTACGAAGGACTCTTCTTCATGGTCCTGCTGCTGGCCGGGTCGACCATACTAGTGCTCTCCTGGCGCAGTGAAACCCGCTTCGTGCAAGCCCGCGAACTCTTTCTGGCCGGTGCCACCCATGAATTCAAAACCCCTTTGGCCAGTTTACGTCTTTACACCGAAACCCTCAGCAGGGAAGGTTTGAAAGCAGAAGACAAAGGCCGTATTCAAGGGCGCATGGTGGAAGATATTCAACGCCTGGAAAATCTGGTTGATGAGATCCTGGCCATGAGCGCGGACGACACCTTCACCCCCGGGCCGAAGGTGCAGCTTAATTTGGTGGATGCCAGTCAGGACGTCATCAAAAGCTTGCGCGGATTCGCCCAGGATCATGATGCTGAAATCACCCTGGAGCATGACGGAAGGCATCTGGCCCAGGGACAGGAAGTGGCTTTCACCCTGGCCTTGCGCAACCTGCTGGTCAACGCCATCCGGCACAATGATCAGCCGGTCAAAATCGAAGTCAGTTTGACCCGGCGCCGGAACTGGAACCTGCTGACGGTGAAAGATAATGGCTGTGGCATTCCCAGGCGGTTGCATGATAAGGTTTTTGATTGTTTCTATAGCGGGAGCAATACTGGCCGCCCAGCCGGTGGTGCCGGGGTCGGGCTGTACCTCGTGAAACGCAACGTGACAAACATGGGCGGCAAGATCAAAATTGAAAGTGATGAGAACAAGGGCTGTACTTTTTATATCATGCTGCCCGCTCACAAAGGAGATTAGAGGATGAAACGTCGGATTCTTGTGGTGGAGGATGATGCCCATCTGGCGGATGGGTTGCAAATCAATCTGGACCTTGAAGGCTATGAACCTCTGCTGGCTGGCAGCGCCGAAGTGGGCCTGGATCTCTGGAAACGGGGCGGCGTGGATTTGATTCTGCTGGACGTCATGCTGCCCGGCATGGATGGGTTTGAACTGTGCAAACTGATTCGCCGTGAGGGCGACCGTGTGCCCATTCTTTTTCTGACCGCCCGCAGCGCCGGCCAGGACCGCATCCGGGGACTGGACGAAGGCGGCGACGACTACATCACCAAGCCATTCGAACTGAATGAACTGCTGGCCCGGATCAAGAGTATTTTCCGCCGGCAGGATTGGTTCCGTGGAAAAGAAGCACCCGAAAACCTTGTGATCGGCAAGGCCTCGGTGAACCTCCGGGCTTTCCAGGCCACCACCAGCGAAGGTGTGGTTGATCTGAAAGAAAAAGAGATCATGATCCTGAGGTTGCTGAAAGAACACGAAGGTGAACCGGTGGACCGGGAAACCATCCTGGACCGGGTTTGGGGATTTGGGGCCTACCCCACCACCCGCACCGTGGATAATTTCAT
This sequence comes from Candidatus Krumholzibacteriia bacterium, assembly GCA_029935695.1. Classification (GTDB taxonomy): domain Bacteria; phylum Krumholzibacteriota; class Krumholzibacteriia; order LZORAL124-64-63; family LZORAL124-64-63; genus LZORAL124-64-63. Next base: position 5,944 of record JAOZJV010000011.1, read on the forward strand.
CCTCGCCTTGCGCAAACTCATTGAGGAAGACCCCAAACAACCCCGGCATATTCTGACCGTGCATGGCGTCGGTTACCGCCTGGTCACCAACCCCGAAGAACCAGTGCAGGAGTGATGATGGATTTGTCCCGCAGTCGATTCACCGAATTGATGGCACCGTTCCAGGATGCCCCAGAGAAATTGTCCGCCCAGCAGGCCGTCGATCTTTTGCAGTGGGCCGAAGGTGCCCTGCTTGAAAAAGGTTTGGCTGCTCTTGATAAGGAAAGTTGGGAAAGCTATCTGGAACAGACCCGACATCCACGCTTCCAAACGGCCCTGACCCAGCGGAGTGAAAACCTGCGTTGGGCCGAGACCACTTTTCGGTTGGTGGAGGAACTGGATTTTTCCCTGGGAGATTTGCTCAGACAACGTGTGAACCGGCAACCTGAAAAAATCCTCTTTCAGGATTTGAGCGAGGACAGTGGTGGCACCTGGTCCTACAACCAGATTTATCAGCGGGTTCGTTCCAACGCCGCCGTCTTTTTGAAATTCGGGAACCTGGAAGTTCCAGACGAAGACCCTGCACTGAAACCCACGGAAATCCGGGTGGCACTGCTTTGTGAAAATGGCATCGGGTCGGCCTGCTGCGACCTTGCCTGCCTGACCCATGATATTTTTGTCTCACCACTGAATGTTCATTTCGGCGTCGACAATCTGGTTTGGATTTTTGACCGCCTCAATATTACCTGTGCTGTTTGTGATCATCCGGAACGGTTGGAGAAACTGTTGGCCATCCGGGAAAAAACCCGGCGCCGGTTTGTGATCTTCACTCTCAATGATTGCCTGCGTGCAGGGTCCGATGATATTAATTTGCTGGAAGAGTGGCGGGCTCTTCAGGACAGCAACGAAATTGACAAAATACTGGAAGAACGTCCCCGGCGGACCATGCGTGAAGTCAGCACCGTGATGTTCACCAGCGGCAGCACCGGCCGGCCCAAAGGCGTCGCCTTCAGCCAGTTGAATCTGGTGAGTAAACGGTTCGCGCGCACCGCCGCCCTGCCCGAAGTCGGCAGAGAAGAAATATTACTTTGTTACCTCCCGCTCTTCCACACTTTCGGGCGTTACCTGGAAATGCTGGGCACTATTTTCTGGGGTGGCACTTATGTGTTTTCGGGTAATCCCTCTTCCGAAACCCTGATCAGTCAATTCCAGGAAATTCAGCCTACAGCCCTGATCAGTGTGCCCGTGCGCTGGGTGCAGATACGGGCCCGGATTCTGGAACTGACCAATGACCCCGACTCAGGGATGGACGCGGCCGAGGCCTTCAGGTATGTGACCGGCAGCCGGCTCTTCTGGGGCCTTTCCGCCGCGGGTTATCTGGACCCCAAAGTATTCCGCTTCTTCCATCGGGGCAGCGTGGCCCTGTGCAGTGGTTTCGGTATGACCGAAGGCACCGGCGGCCTGACCATGACTCCTCCGGATGAATATGTGCCCGGGTCAGTGGGCATCCCCCTGCCCGGTACGGCAGTTCGCTTTGGCGACCTGGGAGAGTTGCAAATTGCAGGACCTTACATTGCCCGCTACTTACCTGAAGATGCCCCCGTCGGGGACCTCACCGTGGACGAACCCGGGAACGATCGTTTCTGGTTGCCCACCGGTGATCTCTTTCAGGAAACGGGTGAGGGCCATCTGGAAATTGTTGATCGCATCAAGGACATCTACAAAAACAACCGTGGCCAAACTGTTGCCCCACGGAAAGTCGAGAGTTTATTCGACGGTGTTCCCGGCATCAAAAATACTTTCCTGGCCGGTGACGGACGTTCGTTCAATACCCTGCTCATAGTTCCCGACACCCAGGACGAAGTGCTGCGTTCACTGACCACCGACGAAGAGCGGCGCGAATATTTTAACCAGATCGTCACCACCGCCAACCCTGGTCTGCCTGCCTTCGAACGGGTCGTGAATTTTGCCGTGGTGGATCGTGACTTTTCCCTTGATGAGGGAGAACTGACTCCCAAGGGTTCCTTCCGCCGCAAAGTCATTGAAAAGAACTTTGAAAAAGTCATCAACGAGCTGTACCAGACCAACGTTCAGATTTTGGAATTGGGTAATATTGAGGTCCGTATCCCCCGTTGGTTTGTGAGGGATCTTGGCATTCTGGCTGACGCCATCGGTACGTTGGATGACCGTATCATTAATCGGGAAACCGGTGTTGAGCTGATCATCCGTCCGTGTGAAAACGGGCACGTGCGGATTGGTGATCTTGAGTATTTCATGGAGGGTCATGTTGTCGATCTGGGGCTGCTGACAAGGCACCCCATGCTGTGGATGTCCAATCCTCAATTGATTGCTTTCTGTCCCTGCAAACTGGGTTGGGATTCGGACCTTGGGCCCTTCGGAGAACAGGTCACGCTGCCAGCCAGGGATCCTGATCATGACGATTCCATCAGCATTCTGGGCCGTATTGATCCCACCGTGGACATGGTCAACACCCTTTGCAGCCGGGCTCTTTTTGCCAACTCCAAAACTGCCCACCCGGCCATCAAGGATCTGGATGACCAGTTGGGTCATGTGGGCAACCGGCTGGGTGATGTCATCCGGCGCCGACTTGAAGCCCTGGCCAATCACCCCGACAAAAGCATTCGCTGCCGAGCTTACCAACTGCTTGTACTGGATCAACCAGTGCCCGATTATCTGCGGTTTCTGCCAGCATTCATCGAGTCGGGTAAACCCTTCCTGGATGAGACCAGCTTTGAAGCCATCAGCCGGGCCAGTATTGAACCCCGGCGGCTGCAGGCCTTCCGCCAACGGTTGTTCATGTACCGCACCCAACTGAGCTGGCCCGCCAGCGACAAGACCAGGGTTCTTTTCCAGGACCTGTTCCGTTTGCTGGCTGACTTCGGCCGCTACCATCCCGAATTCTACAATTCTATCCGCGAAGAACTGGTGTGCTGGATCATGCACACAGCCGACCCGGAACTGGCCTCCAGCGCCCGGCGCGAGTTCACCACCATGGCGGCCTGGTTCGAAACCCGGCTCAAGAAAGACTACAAAGGCCTCAAGCCCGAGAACTGGGAAGGGAAAATCGGTTTTCAGGAAGGCCTTAGTAATACAGAAGTCAGCAAGCTCAAGGAAGTTTTGATTGGCACCACTTTCCTCAAGCAGTCCATCAAGCTGGCCTTCGATGACGAAGCTCTTTGTCTCGATGAAATCGGGCCCGATGGCATTTGGGTGTCCCGGATTATTTCCCGTTTTGAAGACTCGCGCTACCGACTCAGTGTGAACACCAAAGCCGGCAAACATTTTGATCTGCAGTTGATCATCAACACCGGTTCTGACCATTCGCGCATGCAGGAAACCATTTTTTGGTACATTGTGCTCAAAGGATATCCTTTCGGAACCTCCATGCTGCCTGATTTTGGTTGTTGCCGGCCGGAACTGGGCGCTCTTTCCATGGCCTATGTGAGTGATCTGACGGTGTGGGAAAAAATTCGTGAATTCAGCAGTGTGCGGGGCCCCGGCACAAGCCCCCCCACATCCATGCAGTGGCATCAGTTGCTTGTGCGAGCCATGTCCGTGGTGGTCAAGGGCTGGCGCAACAGTGGACGGCGCCTGATTCCCGGGCTGATCACTCCCAACAATATCGTTGTGCCTGAACCTGACTTCCGCAAAGGGGCAGTGCAGAATAATCTGGCCGGCTGGAAATATTATGAAGGTCCCCTTTCCCTGATCCGTCCCATGTGGCGGAACATCTACCAGCACACACTGAGCCATTATCCCTGGATTGAACCCTATCTGGAGCAGCAGTGGATTTTTGAAGCCTTTGTGGAAGCCATGGATGTACCGGAGAGTTTGGAATGGTTCCATGAACTGCGAGATGAATTGGCCAGTGGTGCCCCCAACAACCTGGGGCCCAAATTCAAAGCCGCCCTGGATGATTTCATCCACACTCTGGAAGAACAGTACTACACGCCCCGCCCCCTGAAGGGAGCCATCGGGCGCTTCACTGAGTGGGAGCGCATCAATGTCCAGGCTTCGCTCAAGGCCCGGCTGGGTATCATTGAAGAACTTTCAAGGCTGTATCGTTTGAAACGTTTAGGCGATATTGCCCGCTTCACTCTCTTCCGGGGAACCTATTTCAAGGAAGCCGATATTCATCTGCTGGATATCTTTGACCGGTTGCTGGTGCGCATGCACCGCCATCCGCAACTGCGCGCAACGCAAATGGTCGAGCTTTCTGAATTGCAATCCAGCCTGACCGATTCTGAGGATCGCCAGGCTTTCAACCGCATGGTTTTCCCTCACCGTCAGACAGGCGAAACAGTGGAAGTTGCCGCCGTTGGTTCAGGCGAAGTGGACAAGGTGGTTGTGCGCTCCAATATCACCGATGAACACAAGCGCCAGTACCAGGTTTGCGAACCAGGCGGACCTGCGGAAGTGGGACAGCTTTACCGCTTGTTCCTGCAGGCTGGTTTTCCAAAATCCATCAGCTCGGCCGATCATTATCTGGTGGCCATGGATGATGCTGAACAAATTATCGGTGGTGTGGTGTACAGGATTCAGGAGGATCGCACAATTTTCCTGGACGGAATCGTCGTCAGTCAGGCTTTGTGGGAACGGGGTATTGCCGGGGCCATCCTCGCCGACTTTACCATCCGCATGAGAAGCCAGGGGGTGGGCACCATTCGCACACACTTTTTCCTGCGCCAGTTTTATCAGAGGCATGGGTTCCGCCTGGACAACCGGGGAGGCGGCCTGGTCAGGAACCTATAGTTCTTCCAAAAGGTGCCGCTGCCAACGGTCGGCATCTTTCCACCGGCAAACCGGACGCATGGCCATCAAACCGGCCTTGCCGATGTTACTTTCAAGCTGGCGCACCTCCTCCAGTTTGGCCCGTAATTCTGGATCGTCGTTGGGCTTCAGTCCGTGCTCTCGCAAGATGAGAATGCCTTTGGCCCGGATGGAAAGTTCGGCCTGGAGCCGCAACAGGCAGAGCATGTCCACCACACGGTCAGAGCGGAAACTTTCCCGCAACGACACCAGGTACTTGCCCAGAGGTGTGCCTTGCACCTGTCCTTCGTTGATGAGCGCCAGCAGTTCCGTGTCCCGATCGAACCCCTGACCCAGCCAGCGGCGCAAACGATTTTCTCCCACGCGGTAAACCAACTTCATCAACAACGACAGAACCACCAGAATGACGATGGTAGCAGGCACGGGCATGCGCAGCATCCGGTTGAAGAGCATGTGCACCAGAATGGCAGCTGCCAGGCCAGGCAACCAGGTGCGCCAGGAGAATGTATTGCGATTTTCAGTCAGGGCACGGGCCGAGATGGCGAAAATAGCCGTGGCCCCACCGTGCATGATGGCGGTTCCAAAACCGCGAATAATCCAAACGAAAAGTGGAGCATCGGGAAGGTTGTGCAGATAAAAAAGATTCTCCGCCACGGCAAAGCCGGTGCCAGTGGCAAAACCCAGAATGGCTGCGTCGATCATGAACCCGGCCCGCCGCGTGTGCAACAACCAGCCCACATACAAACCCTTGATGGGCTCTTCAATAATGGGGGCCACAAAAACGGCAAAAGTGATCACGGGCCAATCCAGCAAAGACAGAACACTGGTGTTGACCACATAGCTGACCAATCCCGTGCCGATGCCCACGGCAATGGCCCACCCCACCCGGCGAATCCGCACCAGACGAAAAGTATCCAGAAAAACCAGAGCCAGAAGGAAAATCAACACGGGTCCCAAAGCAGCCAGAAGACTGACCGGCAAACCGGGGTGATTGAAGACATCATTCAAATTCAAAAATACCCTCGAATCCCGCCAGAGAAAAGACTTCCCGCAGATGAGGACTCAGGCCGGCCAGAATCAGGCCATCACCTGTGGCCATGAGTCGCTTTTGGGCGGCAGCGAGCAAGCCAAGCCCCACACTGGCAATATAATCCAGGTCAGAGAAATCAAGGCGGCAGGTCTGGGTGATTTCTTCAAAAACCCGGCGGGCTTCAGGGGCCGAAGCAGCATCCAGACGCCCCCTCAAAAGCAGGTGACCAGGATCCTCCAGAATGATTTCAAACATTTAATTATCTCCGGATAAGGGTTCTTGTCTTTTCCGGATGGTGCCACAAGAGACTCAAACTGCAACGAGAATTTTGCGGGCACCTTTTAATCAATCGGGCGTCATGATTTGCGACCCCAGATGATTGTCGTACATGTCAGCCTTACGGGAAGAAATATCAGCCATGGCCCGGGCCTTCCCCAGTGCAGCCAGGTACGGTTTCAACTCATCAAATTTGAAACCATCTTCTATGCGCAGCAACATCAGTTTGTGTTCAAGCACACTGTCGGGAAGAGCCTTGCGGGAAAAATCCAGGCCCACACCCAGAGTTTCCAAAAGCAGAACCACGCTGTCCCGAGAAGCAGACTCCATCAAGGGGAGGCTTTCCTGGGTTGTTTTGACCTGCCAGGCGGCAGTCCACCAGCCGGGATCTTCCGGAGGCGGTGTTGTTTGTTTTGGTGGCTTTTCATCTTCAATTGGCGGGTTGATTTCAGAGATTGATTCTACGGCAAGAGGCGGCAAAATTGCCATCCAGCTGGTTGTGTGTTTTTTAGGGGGAATTTTCGTACGGTCCACCGGAGAAAAAATCAGATTGATCCACGATGCGGGGAGCCCAAAAACACCAGCAAAAAAGCACAATAACGTCACGGTGATGACTGTGGGCCATTTGAGTGGATGGTGTCTGGTTTGCATGGGGCTCCATACGCCGAAAAGAGGTGTGAAGTTCCATCGGTTTGTTTATGCACTGACCGAGGATCGCTCACGAATGTGATCCATGAGTTTCCAGAGTTTCTTCACCTGCAGAGGCTTGGTGAGATAGGCATCCATGCCTGATGCCAGACAACGTTCACGATCTTCCGCCGAAGCATGAGCGGTCAGGGCGATGATCGGTAAACTACCACCGGATTCAGTTTCTGACAAACGTATCTCGCGGGTGGCCTGCAAACCATCCATCTCGGGCATTTGCACATCCATCAGCACCAAATCAAATGATTGTTTTTCCACGGCCCTAACACCCAGAAGACCGTTGACCGCCACCGTCACCCGGTGCCCCCTTTTTTCCAGCAGACGCTGTACGTAGCGGCTGTTAACCAGGTTGTC